>NZ_CM134196.1:2447500-2747500 GCF_054111205.1 Wenyingzhuangia sp. IMCC45467 | reverse complement strand
AACCACTGGTGGAAACATAGGATATGATGTCAATATTGGATATTTAAGAAGCCTTGGTTCTTCTTTTGATGTTGGTTTAAACTTAGGGTATTTTGCGAGTAACATCTCTCAATTAACCATTGATGACGGAAGAGAAACGAATACTTTTAATCTAGAAAAGTCCGAAGCTTTAAATTTAAACAACCTAAATATTGGAGTTGTAATCACTTATGGTTTATAAATATAATAGAAACTCCTTAATATAAAAGCCTTACTTTGTCAGTAAGGCTTTTATATCTATTTCTATTAAACACCAGTAAAACTATCTTTGATAATAAGTGACAATACTAGCTTTGGCAAGCGTGTTCTTCCATAAATAGAAACCAACAGTTGCAGGATTCGTATTGGCATTCAATCCCAATGAATTCGTTTTTAAGGCATGTACTGTTATAATATATTGATGTAATCCATGACCTTCTGGCGGACAAGGTCCTCCATAACCAGGTTTTCCATAATCTGTAACACTTTGCACAGCTCCTTTGGGTGCTAATTTTAAATCTATATTTCCAGCATTGCTAACCAATTCGTTTACATTGGCAGGAATATCAAACATTACCCAATGCCACCATCCGCTTCCTGTAGGAGCATCAGGATCGTACATGGTTACAGCAAAACTTTTAGTTCCTTCTGGGGCATTGCTCCAAGAAAGTTGAGGAGATTCATTTTTACCTGTACAGCCAAACCCATCAAATTCTTCTGTAATGGTTGCTTGACCTCCTATGGTTTTACTAGTTAATGTAAATGTTTTTTGAGCAAATAAAGTACTTGTAAACACAAACATCATTAAACTCAACGTGTAAAATTTTATTTTCATGTGATTTTATTTTGGTTCAATAAAGTTAGTAATCATTCTGCAACAGTCCTAAATTTGTATTTTATATTATTATAGCATGAACAAACCCATTCCAACACCAAGAGCTTGTTATTTAATAAAAAACAAAGCTTATGCCTACTGTACTTGTAACCAAAGTAAAGACAAACCCTATTGCGATGGAACCCACAAAGGAACACAACACAAACCCCTACTCTTTAAAGTGGCCGAAAATGAAAAGGCTTTTTTATGTACTTGTGGAAGTACCAAAAACGCCCCTTATTGTGATGGATCGCATTAAAAAAGGTTAACTCCCTAAGAAGCTAACCTTACTTTTACCCTTTCACATCAAACTTTATTAATCAAAAACTTCTTTTAAATTTTGCTCTAAAAACAAATGGCATGCGTTGTACAGTCCATCGCTATGTTTTGCACCATCTACCTCAACCCAACTCGCATTTTTAGAAAACCTATTTTCTATGGTTGCCAACGTAATTCCTCCTATTTTTTGATAAGCAGGATTGTTTAGCGTAGGTGCAATGGTCTGTTGTGCTTGATAGGCTTTTATTTTTTCCTTTTTAAGCACTCCATTTATTTCTAAAGGCTTTTTTAAACCTCCATTATAAGAAGCCAAAGCAGAACCTCCTATTTTATTTTTTCCATAAACCACAGAGAATTGAGTTAATACATCAGTAGCTATTTTATTCCCCGCAACACTTAGTCCTAAGAGTGATTTTTTTTGGCTTCCAGAATTTACTACTGTATATCTATCAACCAATCTATAATTGGTGTTTATTTTTACTTTTGCCACTTTATCTAAACTTCCTAAATTAAATCCAGGTTTTGGAGCTTCGGTAAACATTACATACATATTTACATCTATAACCATTACATCTCCCAATTCTTTAGAAATGGTAGGTTTTTCATTGAGTTTGGTAAAATTGAACTTATCTGTTAACTTCGCTACAGATTTTCCTACCTCTGTTTTTTTAGGAACTTTGGCTAGAAAAGAATATCCCGAAGGCACACATTGTATAACCCCTGGTAACTCTTCTTTTTCTAATAACAACGGACCTTGATGGGTTTCAAAACCTTCAAAAGCCTCAATGTTTTTTGCTTCGTCTACCGATACCAACTGATAACCACTGGCTTTTATTTTTTCTATAGTTTCTTGATATAGCAAATCTGTTTTTTGTTGTACTGCAGCAATATCAACTCCCTTTAAACCTACTCCTAAACTCACTTTGGCATCACCTACTACTTTCCCTCTTGTTCCTTTATACCCTGCTTTCTTATCTGAAATTTCTTTATAAATCTCAAAAAAAACGTTGAACGAATTAATATAAACTTTATCCTGCTTCTTTGCTTTTTTTAAACTATAAGCACTCGTTTTTAATTTTATATCTGAAACTTCCTGAGCATTTGCCATCATCATGGCAAAAAACACTATATAACACCACACATATTTTTTCATTTTTGTTTGTTTTATTTGGTTGATAAAAATTACACACCTATTATTTGACCTGTAAAATTGGTTTCGGTACCATCTTCTGCTTTCATAAGAATATCTTTAAATTTTAAATCAATTTTAGAAGCATCGTCACTATTAGTAGTAACGGTAACCGTTCCCGATTGAGCAAACCAATTTTTTGCATCATGACTATAAAACACCATGGTTAATTTTCCAGCTCCTGGAACTACATTTATTCCTTCAGAAGCTAAAACAGTATAAGTACCTGCATTGATAACTTTCATTAAATCAAAATAAAAAGTTAAAGCTGCACTGTTAGATTGACATGGATTAGAAATAATATGTACCGTAGAAACTAATGGTTTTCCTTGAGAAATAGGAGTACATTCCATATTATCATCTCCAAAAAAGTAATACGATTCTGTATTGGTTTCACTTGGGTTTTCATTTATAACAATCGTAACTAAAGAAGCGTAAAAAGTATTAGTTGATGTTTTAAAAACATTGATCTCGTTTATATAATTTTCTGCTGTTAAAGACAAAGCATAAGTCAAATCATGTCCTGCATCTTTCCAAACATATTCGTTACCATTTATAGAAAAAACAGGTAATTCTATTTCGTCACCATCATTTTTTTCTGGATTGGTATCTATAAACAACATTCCTGAACTAGAAAAAGTAAATGTTAGTTTTTGATTGCTTGCATAAGGAGCATTGTCAATTGCTGTTCCTGTATTAAACGAAACAACTTGTGTTGGATAATTAGATTTTAATAACGCTATAAACTCTTTTTGTTCTGTAGTTAATTCTGTTTCTTTTAACTGAGAGTCTTCCTCAGAAGAACATGCCGACAGAAAAATGCAGCATATAGTAAATACTGTAACCAAGTAGCTTTTCATTTTGATTTAAGTTTTAGTTTAAACCAAAATTAGCACGAGCTAACAGCAAACCCTCCATAAAACAAGAGGAATTCTGTCTCAAAAACAGCTTATGAGACAGAATTAAGTGTCTTTACATACTGTGCAGGAGTTAAATTTGTTTTGTCTTTAAACACCCTATAGAAAGTAGCTCTGCTTTTAAACCCAGACAATTCGGCAATAGCATCTATGGTTAAGTCTTTTGATTTTTCTAACAAAATAATCTTAGACTCTTCTATTCTAAAATCATTCATAAGATCAGAAAAATTTTTACCCATCACTTGATTGATACTGTCTGACACCAATCTTTGAGATAACTGTAAATCTTTTGACAATTCAAAAATGGTATAATCTGGCTTTAAATATAATTTGTTTTGATTTAGGTGCTCAAGTATTAATGTTAACGTAGTCTGTAAATCTTCTACATTCTCTTTTTGCTCTTTATTATTTTCAACACTACTTAATTCTTTTTTATCAAAAACATCTGTATCATATGTCACCTTATTTGTAAAACTTTTATACACCATAATAGGATAAAAGCACGAAGAAACCAGAGGTGTTGCCAAAAGGTCTGAATATATTATATAGCTTGGAAAAAAACTCATTTGTACAACATATACAATCAATATTAAAATATTAAGATACAATAAACGAGTTACAAAAAATCTAAGCCATTTATAATTGGCTTTATCAGCAATAGACATATAATTTTTTGTTTTCATTCTATTTACTTTTCTAATGCTCCAAGTGATGTATATAGCAAAATGGATTATTTGTGCTAAATAAATAATGTTAGTAACCAAATCTTCTCCTGACACTATTCTTAAATAATTTTCATGAATAAATTCTTTCGATTGAAGATTGATATATATACCATAAATAGTAACAATAAAAACTGGAAAAAAATGAATGAGGTGTTTTCTTTTAAATTGATAACTATGTCCTTGAACCAAATAAATGTAAAAAAGCAACAGAGGTCCAAATAAAAAAGTAGTTGACGAGCCTAAAAAAATGAATACCAAATATTCAGAAAAATATTCCAAATACAAAAGAGGGTTGATGATTAAAACAACACTTGGAATAAAAACCAATAGTCCTAAAACTTTATTGACTAACGTATTATTTTTCTTGAAAAATAATATTAAAAAAAGCACCATTAAATTTGCAGCTGCAAGTAAAGAAAATATGACTAATAATTTTAATTCTGTCCAATCATTCATAAAACCCAATATATAGACTAAAACTTATAATAAGTACTAGAGATGTAACTAGTTTTTGCTAAAATATTATTTTTTCTGATAAAATAGTCGTTCATAAAGGCTTGTAATAAATCCTAAAAATTAATTTATATTCTGTCTAAAGGGAATTCTAATTAATTTTAGTTTTTAATCTAAAAGATAAAATATGCCAGTAATAGAATTAGTAAAAGGAAAGACCTATAAATATTGTACTTGTGGACATTCTGCATCTATGCCTTTTTGTGATAGTGCTCATGTAGCTAAAGGAGGAGGAAAGCCAATTCTTTTTACTGCAGAAAAAGATGGAGGCGTTGCCCTTTGTGGTTGTGGAAAAAGTAGTAACAAACCTTATTGTGATGGAAGTCATAACGGATAAAACAAAAAGCCTCACTAAATAGAGTGAGGCTTTTCTTTTATTACAATAAAGTTAATTTATTAAAAATTAGCTTCCATTTTTTCTTTAATCAAATCTAATCTTAAATTTCCTACGGAACCAATATGGGTGTGATTTACATTTAAATCTGGTTTAAATTCTCCCTTCTGAATTTTAGCACCTACTATTTTATAAGCATCTCTAAACGGAGTTCCTGCTTGTACCAAAGCATTTACTTCTTCTACACTAAAAATGTATTTGTACTTATCATCTTCTACAATGTTTTCTGTAATAATGATGTTTTCTAAAGAGAACACCATCATATCTAAACAAGATTTTAAGGTAGATACCGATGGAATTAATCCTTCTTTTACCAATTGCAAATCACGGTGATATCCGCTTGGTAAATTGTTGGTGATTAAAGTTAACTCGTAAGGCAACGCTTGTAATTTGTTACACTTTCCACGAATCAATTCAAAAACATCTGGATTTTTTTTGTGAGGCATAATACTAGAACCTGTTGTTAACTCATCAGGAAAGGTAACAAAACCAAAATTCTGACTCATATACAAACAAATATCCATACTCATTTTTGCCAAAGTTGCCGATAAACTTGCAATGGCAAATGAGATTGATTTTTCTAATTTACCACGTCCCATTTGAGCCGCTACTGAGTTCACTTTTAAATGTTCAAAACCAAGCTCTTTGGTAGTCATTTCTCTATCAATAGGAAAAGAAGATCCGTATCCTGCTGCAGAACCTAACGGATTTTGATCTGCTACTTTGTAGGCTGCATCTAAAAAATAAACATCATCAATTAAACTTTCTGCATAGGCAGAAAACCACATTCCAAAAGAAGATGGCATAGCCACTTGTAAATGCGTGTAACCAGGTAATAAGTGGTTTTTATATTTTTCGGCCAATTCAATTAACAAATCAAACAAACGTTTTGCCCAATCTTTTAATTCCAAAATAGCATCTTTAGAATACAAATGTACATCTAACAAAACCTGATCGTTACGAGAACGTGCTGTGTGAATTTTCTTTCCAGCATCTCCTAACTTTTCAGTTAACAACCACTCTACTTTAGAATGTACATCTTCAAAAGAATCTTCAATGGTAAAAGTTCCGTCTTCAACCGTTTTTAAAATATTGTTCAACTCGGCAACCAATCCTTTTAACTCTTCATCAGTAATGGTTCCAATAGCATTTAACATTCTAGATTGAGCAATATTTCCAAGTACATCGTACTTAGCCAATTGTAAATCTAATTCTCTATCATTTCCTACAGTAAAAATGTCAATCTTTTTATCGGTTGCATAACCTTTGTCCCAAAGTTTCATACGGTTGTTTTTTATTCTGCTGGCAAAGATACTCTTTTTTTAACGTTTCTTATTTCTTACCAAACGTCAATGCAAGCATTTTTTTTATGTCTCAACTTTGCAACATCATTAACAATATCTATTATGAAAACTCAACACAAAATTGGACTTCTTTACTTATTTATTGCAATTATTGGTGGTTTTAGCATGGGATATGCTCCGCTACAACTTATTGATATTTACAATCTGCCACAAACATTTCAAAACCTGCAAAATCATTTTCAAATGTTTCAACTAAGTATTTTGGGTGATGGATTGGTAATTCTTTTGGAACTATTTATTACTGTACTACTCTATCAGTTTTTTAAAACAACCCATCCTCTTTGGAATGAAATAGCAAAATATTCACGACTAGCCATGGCCTTTATCATGGCAATTAACCTAATCTACTATATGGTTCCATTACATCAAATAAACACAAACGGTTCTGTTAGTAACATTTTTAACTTTTGCATGTTAGCGCATTTTTACACCGTTTATATTTGGCAAATTTTCTTTGGTATACACATGATTGCTTTGTCTATTTTAACTTGCAAGCATCCTATGTTTCACAAAGCACTTTCTTTTTTATTGCTGTTAGGTGGTTTGGGATATCTATTAGATTGCCTAGTGCATTTTATTGGAATTAAAAATAATGTTTTGGTAAACTCTGCCAATGTCTTATTAGGTGTTGCTGCCATTTCTGAATTAAGTTTTGCCATTCTTTTATTGATTAAAAAAATAAAACCTCAACACAAATAAAATGATATTTATAATTTTAAAACAAAGTAGAACAACATCATGTCCCTATACAACTCTGAACAATCCAAAAAAGAAATTTTAAAACTGTACGATCAAAAATTAAACAGTCTTAACATTAATTACCAATACCAAACAGTTGAAACAAGCTTTGGAAACACCCATATTATTGTTTGTGGTAAAGACACACATCCACCAATAATATTACTACATGGTTCTAATGCTTGTGCTCCAATTGCTTTAGAAACCTATCAAAAATTAATTCCTTATTTTAAAGTATATGCCATAGATATACTTGCACAGCCTAACAAAAGTGATGAAACAAGGTTAAGCATGAAAGATGATTCATACGGAAAATGGATGCACGAAATTATTGATAATTTGCAGATTGATAATATTACAATAGCTGGTTTTTCTTTTGGAGGATTGGTGAGTTTAAAAACGTTGGAGTACAATGAAAATAAAATCAATAAAGTATATCTATCAGCACCCGCATACATTGTAAACGGAAATCCTTTAAAAGCTTTGTTTAAGATTTTTATCCCCATGAAAAAATTTATGAGAACCCAAAACATAAAATATTTAGAAAGGTTTTTAAAAGAAATTTTTAGCGAAAAAGATCCATTTGCGTTAGAGTTTCTGTCTAAAGTATTGCCCAACTTTACTATGGATTTTACTCCTGTTCCTACCATCTCCAAACAGAGAGCAAATTCTATAAAAACACCCATTGTTTTGTTTGCTGCAGAAAACGATTTAATGTTTCCGGGTAAAAAAATGATACAAAGAGCTGTTAAGATTTTTCCTTCTTTAAAAAGTCATCAATTATTAAAAAACTCTAACCATGTACTTAACAAAGACAATAACAAATTGGTTTGCGATGTAATTATAAACGAAACTACAAACCTCTAGTTCTGTTCTTTTAATTTTTTAAAAACACGTTTTTTAATTCTACTATAAGATTCTGGAGTTACCCCAATATAACTTGCAATTAATACTTGGGGAACTCTATGAATTAAATTAGGTTGTGTATTTATTAAAGTGATAAAACGTTCTTCGGGAGTAGAAATCATAAAATCTGCCATTCTATCTTGTACTTTTCCTGCTTCTTTTTCTACTTCTCTTCTAATCAATTTTTCTAACCTTGGAACTCGCTCAATCATGGTATCAATTAAAGAATCATTTCCCACAGTCACAATACAATCTTCTAAACACTCAAAATAAGATTTGGATGGGCAACCTGTAACTTCACTTGAAAATGCATTTACAGGATCTCCTTCTGTAAAAAAAGAAATGGTTTTTTCTACACCGTCTTTAATAATATACTCACGTATACAACCTTTTACCACAGCATAACATTCTCCAGAAACCTCTCCTTCCCTTAAAAGAATCTCTCCTTTTTTAGGATTTCTTAACACCGTGTTGTCCACAATGATAGTGACTTCGTCAGGAGTTAAAAATTGGAAACTTTCTATAAATTGTCTCAACGCTGCTTTCATAAAAAACCTTAAACACTCTTAAAGTTAGACTATTTGATTCAGTAATTTGATGTAAAAATCTACTCCATCATACACTTCTTGTACATAAATAAATTCATCTGCCGAATGAGAACGTAAAGAATCTCCTGGTCCTACTTTTACAGATTGGCAAGTCAACCTACATTGATCTGATAAAGTTGGGGATCCGTATGTTTTTTTACCTAAAGAAATTCCAGATTTTACCAATTCGTGATTTGGATCTATAGATGAGGAATTTAATCGTAAAGAACGTGGAATGACATCACACTCAGTATTTTCTGCTATAATTTCGGCAATTTCTGCATTGGTATATTGGTCCGTTACCCTACAATCTACCACAAAAGTTAATTCTGAAGGGACTACATTGTGTTGAGCACCAGCATTTATTTGAGAAACCGTCATTTTTACCTCTCCTAAAAAAGGAGATACTTTTGGAAATTTATAAGAATTGATCCACTCTAAATCTTTTAACGCCTTAAATATTGGGTTTTGATGATTTGGAATATGTGCTGCATGTCCAGGAGTTCCCGTTACTTTTCCATCAAAAACCACCAAACCTTTTTCTGCAATAGCCAAATCTAACAAAGTAGGTTCTCCCACAATAGCCACATCTATTTTAGGCATGATGTTTTGCATATAAGCAATTCCGTTTTCCCCAGAAATCTCTTCTTCAGCAGTAGCTGCCAAGACAAAATTGTATTTTAAATCTTTTTGAGAATAGAAATATACAAAAGCAGACATCAAACCTACCAAACAACCTCCAGCATCATTAGCCCCTAAACCATACAATTTACCTCCTTCTATTTTTGCTTCAAAAGGATCACGTGTATAGGCTTGATTTGGCTTTACAGTATCATGATGAGAATTTAATAAAATAGTCGGTTTGCTTTCATCAAAATATTTATTGGTAGCCCATATATTATTCAAATCTCGTTTTACTTCAATTCCTCTTTCCTTTAACCATGCTGATAAAATTTCAGCAGTGGGTTCTTCTTCCTTTGAAAAAGATTGGGTTTGAATTAAGGTTTGTAATAATTCTAGTGCTTCTTTTTGTAGTGTTTCTATCATAATATCCTTACTTCTCGATACATTTTTTCGTTCCTCAAAATCACTCGAAGTGACCTCGTAAATTCTTTGTCAGTTCGAGTAAATTCATGTAATAAAATGAAATGAATTTGTATCGAGAACTTATCTAATTTTACAAAGTCAACGTTGTAAACAATTGTTCTTTATTTTTAATCACTGTTGGGTTTCCTATAATCACTTCTGATACTCCTTGTTCTAAAGCATTAAAACAGTTTTCCATTTTAGGTAACATTCCATCCGCAATAATACCATCTGCTTTTAACTGTACATATTTTTTGGAATTGATATCCGTAATTACTGAGTCATTATCCTCTACAGAAGTCAACACTCCATTTTTTTCAAAGGTATACACTAGAGAAACATCATATAAATTGGACATCCCAACAGCAATGGTACTCGCAATCGTATCTGCATTGGTGTTTAACAACTGTCCTTTACCATCGTGTGTAATGGCACAAAAAACAGGAGTCATTCCTCCATTAATAAACGTAGCTATGTTTTGAGCATTGATACCATCAACATCACCAGCAAAACCGTAATCTACATCTACCACCACACGTTTATGAGCCTGAATAGAATTTCCATCCGCACCCGACAATCCCAAGGCATTACAATTTTTACTTTGCAACGTAGCTACAATGTTTTTGTTTAACAAACCTGCATAGACCATGGTTACAATTTCAATAGTTGCTTCATCGGTTACTCTACGTCCGTTGATCATTTTGGCCTCTATACCTAAATCAGCTGCCAATTGAGTAGCACGTTTTCCACCTCCGTGAACCAATATTTTATTTCCCTCTAAAGCTGCAAAATCTGACAAGAAACTCTCTAATGCCTCTGCATTGTTAATTACGTTTCCTCCTACTTTTACGATGGTTAGTTTTTGTTTCATTTTATAAGTACTGAGTAAAAAGTAGAAAGTAAAAAGTATGTGTTCTAAATGTAATCAATCACATTCCTAAACTCAGTACTTTATACTCTATACTAAATACTATTTTAAATTCTCTAATATCTTTTTTAATACAACTTGTGCAGAATAAGTTCTGTTGTTAGCTTGTTTGATGACAATTGAATTTTCAGAATCTATTACTTCATCTGCCACAATTACATTTCTACGAACCGGTAAACAGTGCATAAATTTTGCATTGTCCGTTACTGCCATTTTATCGGCTGTAATCATCCAAGAGCTATCTGTGTTTACTACTTTTCCGTAATCGTTATAAGACGACCAGTTTTTAGTGTAAATAAAATCTGCTCCCTCAAACGCTTTCTTTTGATCGTACTCAATAGTAGCTCCTTTGGTTCTTTCCGGATTTAATTCATATCCTTTTGGATGTGTAATTACTACCTCAAAATCATCTTCGTGAGCTAAGGCCATTTCTGCAAAAGAATTCCCTACTGCATGAGGCAAAGCCCTAGGATGTGGTGCCCAAGACAACACCACTTTTAATTTCTTTTTAGCGGGTTTGTGCTCTTCAATTGTAATAGCATCAGCCAAAGCTTGTAATGGATGCCCTACGGAAGATTCCATATTTAAAATAGGCACTGTAGCATATTTTGTAAAAGCAGACAATACTTCTTCTGCTTCGTCTTTTTCTTTGTCTTCTAACCCTGCAAATGCACGAATCGCAATAATATCACAATATTGAGAAATTACCTCAGCTGCTTCTTTTACATGTTCTGATTTTCCTTGATCCATAATACGACCATCTTCAAACTCTAACTGCCATCCTTCCGAACCAAAATTCATTACAATAGGCTCCATTCCTAAGTTTAACGCTGCTTTTTGAGTACTTAAACGCGTACGCAAACTGTTGTTAAAAAACAACAAACCAATGGTTTTATTTTTTCCTAAAGCTTGATCTTTTAATGGATTCTTTTTTAGCTCAATCGCTTCTTTTACCGTGTCTTTAATACTTGGTAAATCGTGAATGGATAAGTAGTGTTTCATATAAATATGGGATTCGTTGAATCGTATAATTGTTTATTCGCTCTCTTTTAACAAAAAAGAGTTCTTGATTGCTCAAGAACTCTGTAAAATTACTAATAATATTATAGTTGTAATAACTTTTAAAAAGATGGTTTATTTTAATTAATTATAAAAAAACCGAAAAACCTACACTTGACACAAAACCATCTGTTATTGTTTCTCCATCATACCCTTGATTGTCTATTTTATTTTTAGTTGAACTATATCCTAAGAATAAGTCAGTTGAAAAATATTTAGTTAAAAAAAATGAAAAACCACATCCTAATTGATAAGACACTACGTTATAGATTTGTTCATTATTCTGTTCATTTAGAAAAGATGATTTATATTTTGTTTTTCCAAACCCAACGTCTCCTTCTAAGAACACACCCATACGATTATTTGAATAAGCGTATATTCTTGTAAATGGTTTTATTTGATAAGTTATGTTTTTCTGATAAACCTCTGGAGAATCCTGATCACTAGACTGATTGTTATATGGAATATTTACCCCTAAAGCTGTGTTCTTAAGAAGAAAATAGGCTACTTTTACAGAAATATTAAAGTTTTTTGTTTCTACCTCTGTCTCTGAATTATTCATACTTACTGATGAATTTAATGAACTAAACCCTAAACTAGAACTACTTGCACCAATCAAAAAATTTCCTTTTTCTGTTTGTGCATTAATTTTAAACATCACAGAAAACAATAGAGTAACCAATAATATTTTTTTCATATTTATTTTTTTTAGCAAACATAGGAATCTCCAAACAAAAAGTCACACTTTTATATAGTATAAAAGTGTGACTTTTTGTTTGGTAATTATCCCCTTAAAAGGGTTCAAAATTTTGAACTAATCTCTACAACAATTCTTTTAATGCTTTTACAAACACATCAATATCTGCTTTGGTTACATTTAAAGGTGGTAAAATACGCAACAAGTTTTTGTTGTTAGCACCTCCTGTAAATATTTTATAGTCGTAAATTAATTTCTTACGCAATTCTCCTACTTCATAATTAAATTCCAATCCAAGCATTAATCCTTGTCCTTTTACTTGCTTTAAACCTGGAAGATCTTTTACTTGTTCTTGGAAATATGCATTTACCTCTGCAACATTTTGCATTAGGTTTTCTTGCTTCATTACATCTAACACTGCAATACCCGCAGCACAAGCCAAGTGAGAACCACCAAAAGTAGTTCCTAACATTCCGTACCAAGGCTCAATATGATTGGCAATTAACACACCACCAATAGGAAAACCATTCCCCATTCCTTTTGCCATTGGAATGATATCTGCTTTTACTCCATGGTGTTGATGTGCAAAAAATTTACCAGAACGTCCGTAACCAGACTGAACCTCATCTAAAATTAAACACACATTGTTCTCTTTCGTAATTTTTCTTACTGCTTGTAAAAACTCCGTGGTTGGCATGTCTAATCCTCCTACTCCCTGAATAGGTTCTACAATTACCGATGAAACATCTCCTTTGGCAATCTCTGCTTTTACCAATTCAATATCATTTAACGGTAAAATAGTAACCGGATTGTGTGCGTTGATAGGAGCAATAATTTTTGGATTGTCTGTAATAGAAACGGCTCCAGAAGTACGTCCGTGGAATCCGTTTTGAAACGCAATAACTCTAGATTTTTGATTGTAGAACGATGCTACTTTAATTGCATTTTCATTGGCTTCTGCTCCACTAGAACATAAAAACAAAGCATAGTCTTCTCCACAACCAGACAATTCTCCTAATTTATCAGCCAATTCTTGCTGTAAAGGATTTTGAATAGCATTAGAATAAAAACCAATATTACTCAACTGATTTTCTAAAGCTGCTTTGTAAGTTGGATGTGTATGACCAATAGAAATCACCCCGTGACCTCCGTATAAGTCTAAATATTTATCTCCTTTATCGTCCCAAACATAAGCTCCTTGTGCTTTTACAGGAGTTACGTTGTATAATGGGTAAACGTCAAATAATTTCATTTTGATTTAACTTTTAGCCTTTAGTTTTTAACTATTGGCAGTTTATCATCTCGACTCCGCTCGATGACCTTATTAACGCCACAATGTGGCTAAAATGCACTTCCTTTTAAATTCAATCCTAAAGTTTCTTCAAAACCAAACATTAAATTCATGTTCTGAATGGCTTGTCCTGAAGCTCCTTTTAGTAAATTATCAATAGCAGAGTAAATTAAAATTTGATCTCCGTGCTTGATAATAGAAATAGCACATTTGTTGGTATTTACTACTTGTTTCATATTTACAGGTGCCTCCGTAATGTGTACAAAAGGTGCCTCTGCATAATAATCTGTATATATTTTTTTAGCTTCTTCTAAAGTTCCATCGAACTTAGTATAAATAGAAGCAAAAATTCCACGACTAAAGTTTCCTCTATTTGGAATAAAGAACAATTCTCCTGTTTTCCCTTCTTGCAATCCTTCTAAGGTTTCTCCTATCTCCCCTAAATGTTGGTGTGTAAAAGGTTTGTACACAGAAAAATTATTATCTCTCCAAGGAAAGTGAGAAGTAGCACTTGGCGAAACTCCTGCTCCTGTTGCTCCTGTAGTTGCGTTGATGTGAATATCATTCCCTAATTTTTTAGCTTTTGCTAAAGGCAACAATGCAAACTGAATACAAGTGGCAAAACAACCAGGATTGGCAATATATTTTGCTTTTTTAATTTCCTCTCTTCTAACTTCTGGCAATCCGTACACAAACTCTTTCCCTTCAAAAACCATATCGGCATTTAAACGAAAATCATTACTTAAATCGATGATTTTAGTGTTGTCAGAAAATGTATTGTTTTGTAAAAAAGTAGTAGAATTTCCATGTCCTAAACACAAAAACAACACATCAACCTCTGGATTAATAGTATCTGTAAAATCTTGTTCGGTATCACCCAACAAGTCTGCATGTACTTTGTATAATTTGTTTCCGGCATTAGAAGTACTGTATACAAAATCTAAAGTTAACTCAGGGTGATTCATAATCAACCTAATTAATTCTCCTGCTGTATATCCTGCTCCTCCTACTATTCCTGCTTTTATCATTTCATTTTAGTTTTTAAAGTTATACAATCTCGACTACGCTCGATCACCTAACAACTTTTAAACATTTTTTTTTCTAGTTAAATCGATTAAACAAAAAACGATTTATTCTATAAACAACTTTTTAATTATGCCTCTAACAAATCTTTATTTACATGGTAAAAGATTTTGTTTTGCATTCCGTATATTTTTATAAATCCTTTGGCATCTTGACTAGACCAAGCGTTGTTTTCTTCTCCGTAATCTGCAAATCCAGAAGCCATTAAATCGTATTTAGAGTCTATTCCTGTTACAATAAAATGATAAGGACGTAAGGTTACATATACATCTCCACTTACTGTTTTTTGAGAATCTTCTAAAAACTTTTCTATGTTACGCATTAAAGGCTCTAAGTACTGACCGTCGTGAAACAAGGTTCCGTATGTAGTTCCCAATCCTTCTTTGGTAATTTGTTGCGCTTTAGATAATGTGTGTTTTTCTAACAAGTGATGTGCTTTGATAATGACTGTTGCAGCAGCAGCTTCAAAACCAACACGCCCTTTAATTCCCACAATGGTATCTCCAACATGGATATCTCTACCAATGGCAAAAGCAGAAGCAATTTCTTCTAACTTTAAAATATTATTTACTGGGGTATCTTTCACTCCATTAAACGCCACTAACTGACCTTTGTCAAAAGTTAAGGTTACCTCTTCTTCGTCTTCTCTTTTTAATTGACTTGGATACGCTTCGCTAGGCAATGCTTTTTGAGACTTTAACGTTTCTACTCCACCTACTGATGTTCCCCAAATTCCTTTATTGATAGAATATTTAGATTTTTCCCAGTTCATATCTACTCCGTGAGATTTTAAATAATCTATCTCAGTTTGACGAGATAATTTTAAATCACGAATTGGAGTAATGATTTCAATTTCTGGTGCTATGGTTTGGAAAATCATATCAAAACGAACTTGGTCGTTTCCTGCTCCAGTAGAACCATGTGCAATGTATTTTGCTCCAACAGATTTTGCATATTTCACTACCTCAATAGATTGAAAAACACGCTCTGCAGATACAGACAATGGATAAGTATTGTTTTTTAATACGTTTCCATACACCATATATTTAATGGCTTTGTCGTAGTATTTTTCTAAAATATCTTTATTTTCATGAGAAGTTACTCCCATTTCATAAGCTTTTTTCTCAACGGCAGCCAATTCTTCTTTAGTAAAACCACCTGTGTTTACCAAAACTGAATGTACTTCTAGCTTTAATTCGTTGATTAAATATTTTACACAATACGAAGTATCTAAACCTCCACTATATGCCAATACTACTTTATCCATGATATTTATATAATTTATAGGTGTTCGAGCGTAGTCGAGAACAATTCATCTCGACTACGCTCGATGACCACTTTACCTTAAACAGTAATGATTTAATATTCAGTCCGCAAAAATACGGAATGTGAATGAAACATTAAAAATTAACAGATGAAAACACTAATCCTAGATTGGATTAGGTTTTTTAAACAAATTATTAGCTTTTTTTATGAAAAATCTTGTCTTTCAATTTTGCTAACTTTGCTTTAAACTCCCAACTAGGTTCTTTAACAGACTTCTTACGTTCTACCTCTTTAGGATCGTGCAACATACCTGTACACAAACACATTTTGCGTTCGTTACGTTCTAAAATATCGAAGTTTTTACATGATTTACATCCATTCCAAAAAGCTTCATCTCTAGTTAGCTCTGAAAAAGTAACAGGCTTATATCCTAACTCATAATTAATCTTCATTACAGCCAATCCAGTTGTAATACCAAAAATTTTAGCATCAGGATACTTTTCTTTAGAGTGATTAAATACTTTTGTTTTGATTTGCTTTGCCAATCCTTGATTTCTATAATCAGGATGTACAATTAAACCAGAATGCACTACGTAAGATTTATTCTCCCAAGTTTCTATATAACAAAACCCTGCAAACTTTACTCCGTCTAAAGCAATTACTGCATCACCACTTTCTAATTTTTTCTTGATATACTCCGGCGTACGTTTAGCAATACCTGTACCTCTTACTCTTGCAGAAGTTTCAATAGTATCGCAGATAATGTCGGCGTATTTAAAGTGTGATTTGTTAGCAGTTACAATTTTCATTGTTGTTGATATAATTTATAAGTTGTTTTCATATTTGTTGATGTTGTCTAAAATTGTGAATAGCACTTTATTAAAGTGACTACTCCCTACATCGTCGCCTACGAAAACATACAACAACAGTCTTGTAGATAAACATATCTACAAAATAAGAAGAAAATAATAATTCACCTGCTAACTGCATGATTTAAAATAAAAAAATAGGTGGCAAAAGTACAATTATAAATTAAATTGATGAAAATTATTTAAGGTATTCTAAAAAAAGAAGGGTTCGTTTTTAAATTTAAAAATGAACCCTTCTTTTTGGCTATGTATTCTCACTACTCAATTACTATTTTTTCTGTGAGTTTAACGCCATTTTCAAACGTTAATTTCATCAAATAAATACCACTAGACAACTTAGATACGTTTATCCTATTATTATTATTAATTACTGTATAAACCTTACTTCCTGAAACATTATAAATACTTACTTCTGAAAGCTTATATGGAGAATTAATATTGATATAATCTCTCGCTGGAATTGGAGAAATTTGTAAAGTCTTTCTAACTTCACTTTCAAAACTTAAGTTCAAACTCGTTAAACTTGAAGTAAAAGAATCAAACAAATAAGTTCCTACATTTTTTCCACAAATAGCTTGCACCTCAATTTCAGTAACTCCAGAATCAATCGTAAATTCATATTCAAAATATTGATAAGTAGATGTTAAAGCAAATGGAGGTGAAGTAGAAGCTCCAGCAAGATTTGTTTTGATTTTAAACTCAAAATCTGCTCCAGCATCCGCTGATTTTGCATAACACCCTATGGTTAACTTATCACCATCAATAGTACCTGTATAATTAGTGTTTGACAATGCAACCTTACCATAAGTTGCTTCAGCAGTAGTTACAACAACCTTTGCTGCCACTGAACCTGCTTGTACATCACTTGTCTCATTACTTAATGAAGCTACAGCTGAACCAGAAGCACCTAAAGACCAATCTACATTATAACCAGATTCAAATCCTGGATTCACAACCACTTCTGTACCTGGTGATGTAACACTAACTGGATAAGTACCAACCACATCATCTAAATACAATACTCCCTGTACTTCTCCACATTGAATTCTCAACACAACATTATCTGTATCTACCTCATCTAAAGTAAATGTTTCTTCGTATTTAGCATAAGTTGATGTCACATCAAACTTGGTATTTCCTGTATAAGTTTTAGCAGAACCACTAGACTCTTGAACTTTTAATTGAAACTTTAATTTTGCTGCATCAGGAGATTTTGCATAAGTTGAAACTGTGATTGTTTTCCCATTTAAATTCCCTTCAAATAAAGTATTTTCAATTCTTACGTGCCCTAAATTACCTGCAGTAGTCACTTCCACTTTAGCAGCTCCACTACTACTATTTCTTGACTCTGAAGCTCCATCAGCTAACTTTGCAACAGCTGAGTTTGTATACGTTAAAGACCAATTAATATCAAACCTACACTCAAAATCTCCATTACGAACTATTGAACCATTTACAGGAGCAGCACATAATTCTCCAGGCTGAATATCAGAACCTGTTTCTGCATTCATCTCTTCATAAAGAGTTTGTTGTGTTTCTATAAAACTTGTATTGGTTACAGTATGAGAAGCTCCAACCTCACTACGCTTATCAAATAAAATCTTTTTTAACTCAGCAACTTTAGCAGCGTTGTCAGCACTTATATCATTTGTTTCTCCTGGATCCGCAACTACATCATATAATTCATATTGCCAGTTGTATTTTAACTCAACCAACTTATATTGACCTTTTCTTACAGCTGCCATAGATGGATTCCCTGTTCCCACTTTAGCAAAATCATAATTCCAAACAATCGCTTCAGATCTTTCATAACCAGTATTTTCAAGAGCATCCTTAAAACTTATACCATCTTTATGTTGAGAAGAAATCAAAGAAACTCCTGCTATTTCTAACATTGTTGGATAATAATCTGTACCTACAACAGGTGTATCTTCAACGACACCATGTCTAAAACTTGGACCATAAACAATTAATGGTAAACGAATTCCTCCTTCGTATAACCATCCTTTACCTGTTTTTAAAGGCTTATTAGAAGTTACCATTTCTCTATTACTAGAAATTGGCACTGTTGAAACACCTCCGTTGTCCGAAGTCAAAATAATTACAGTATTATCTTCTATCCCTAAGTCTACTAATTTAGCTCTAATATCTCGTAAGCTTTCATCAATACTCTGAATCATAGAAGCATAAGTTACATTGTCTTGATACAGCTTTGTTTTTCCTGTTAACTCATTTACAGAAGCATCTACAGGGTAATTATTCACCGCATTTTTATCTGCATATTTTGATTCATATGCTGCTTTTCCTTCAATTGGGGTGTGTACACCGTAGTGAGAAACCATTGCCACAAAAGGCTGTGTAGGATTTGCAGCTACATGATCTCCAATCCACTTATTCGTTTCCAAAGTAAGTCTATCTGTTAAGTACTCTTCATCATCACCACTTCTAGGAGTATCAGTGTCATTTGTACCATCAAATCTTGTGGTACCAATATGCGGTAATTGCCCTTCAGTATCATTTTTATACGGAAACCAATAGGTTGGAGGTGAACCAAACTCACTACCTGCTATGTTAGTTCCGAACCCTTGTGCTTCTGGCATTTCATCTGCTTGGTGTGCCAAGTGCCATTTTCCTGTAAAAAAAGTTGCATAACCAGCATCATTCAATGCTTCCGCCCACGTATAATGACTTGCCGTTAAATTACTCAACTCTGGTCTATAAGCATATTGTCCAGACATGATAGATTTTCTAGATTCTACACATCTTGGAGCAGCCTCATATGCATTCGTAAACCTAATACCATCTGCTGCTAATTGATCTATGGCTGGTGTTTCGTAAAAAGTAGATCCGTAACAACCAGAATCTGAATACCCAAAATCATCAATAATAAAAAAAATGATATTTGGTTGTTGAGCAAAAACCGTTGTACTGATGATACTAAATACTAAAAAGAATAAAGCTCTCATATATTTAATTTTAAAATAGCATAACAAATTTAAAGACAAACTTATCTTACCTAGGTTTGTAATACATCTTAAAAGGTATAATAATCAACTATACCATCTTTTTTATAGTCAAACGACTACTATTAAACACCTGAAATTATTTTTTTAGTTAAGTTTTATGCAAAAAAAACGCTGTCAAGTAACCAGCTTGACAGCGAAGAAATAATCAACATGAATATAATTAAATCAATTAATTATGAAACAATAAGTTCAACAAAACATTATTTATATTTATTTCAATATTCTCAAATATAAATATATTTTTTATTAAATATTTAATTTTAACTAAAAAATATTACCACTACTTAAAATTTCTATCAACATTACTTACAATTTCATTAATTCTTTCAGATTCTGTATTGTACGTAACACTCATATTTTTCTTTTCTGGAAACTCTTCTATCATTACCGTCTGAGATGGGAAGGCAAAATCTACCCCTAACTCTGCAGCTAACTTTAAAATAGCCATGTGTAATCTATGTTTTGAAGTTTGTTCAACTCCCCATTCTAAAGACAAGAAATATGTATTCACTAATATTTCTAAAGCAGAATCTCCAAAACCTGTAAACTCTACATTGTAAGATTTTGTTAAAGTTTCTGGATGAATTTCAATAATTTTTCTAACCCCTACTACAAAAGCCTCAATTAACTCAGGAGGAGTATCATATCTTATTCCTAATTTAGTTTGATATCTTCTATATTGTCTTAATCCTTTATTATTAATTACTATTTCAGACAATTTACTGTTAGGAATAGAAAATATAGAAGTATCTACCGCTCTAATTCTAGTAGACCTAAACCCTACTTCCTCTACTGTTCCTTCAACTCCACCCCCTTCAATCCAATCTCCTATTTGAAATGGCTTGTCTAAAAAAATCATAAACGTACCTATCAAATTCTTAACCGTATCTTGAGAAGCCAAAGCAACTGCCAAACCTCCAATAGAAGCTCCTGCAATTACAGTAGTTGTATTGACTCCAAAAACAGTTAACATTTTTAGAACCCCCAAAAAGATTACTAAAACTTTTAACAACCTACTTAAAATAGGAGCTAACTGATCATCTAACTTACTTTCCGTTCTGGCAGTATAGGTTACAAATACTTCTATAATTACACTTACAATTTCTAAAAACACATATATCCAAAGAACTATTTGTCCTATTTCTAACCCCTTTATTAAAAAAGAATTGATATCAATCTGAAACTGTAATGTAGGAACATAAACTTCCACCAAATAAAACACAATTAACAAAGCCGATGGTCTTGATAACTTATCTAAGGTCTTACTTAAAGAATCATGCGCAAACTTTATAAATAAAGATTCTAATACCTTTAAACAATAAAAAACAACCTTATTAATTATCCAAGCTAAAAAAGCTCCTATAATAATAAAAAGAATAATTCCAACATACTGCCAAAGTTCAATACCTAAAACCTCTACATGTCCAAAACCAGGCACTATACTTTTAATAAAATCTGTCCCTACAGGGAATACATTGTGATATAAAGCAAAAATCTTATCACTTGTTTCTTCACTATAATACCATTTACCATCTATTTTTTCTAAGTAAATTTCTGGTAATCTATCAGGAAATAAAACATATTGGTTTTTAATTTCTACACTATTTATTGTGTCTTTATAATTGGCATTTAATGGTACATTTTTAAAATCTACCTTTAACCCTTTTCCATCTAGTACCTGCTTTATTTTTAAAGCAATGTCTATGGATTTTTCTTGACTTTTACCATAAATAACCCTAGCCGCATTTACTTCATTATAACTTTCTGGCTGTAAAAAATGTAAATGTGTATAAATGGTTTTATACGGGTTAGATAAATCGACCTTAACTTCATCATTACTTTGCGCAAATAATGACAGTGAAATTAAAATAAAGAATAATTGTATTTTTTTCATGTTGATTCATTGGTTATCAATATCAAAAATAAGGATTTGTAACGGCTCTAAACAGAAACACATCATATTATTTAACATAAAAAAGCTTCTAACCACATGGGTTAGAAGCTTAATGAATTAACTAAATATCAATCAAATAATCATCATTGATTAGAATATTTACTTAGTAAGATTATATTATTTGCAAAAGGTTTAACCCAACCATAAAAATATTTACTATTTTCTTCTGTTTTTAGGTCTTCGTTTTTTCTTTGTAGAAAATTCTTCTTTTTTACTAGATCTATCTTTATCTAATACACTTACAAATCCATCTTGATTTCTTTTACCTCTAGTAGGCTTTGATTTTTTATTAATAATTCCTTTTGGAACATCAACAGCATCATTAAACGTGTTTTTTGCTTTAAAGTCTTTTTTATAACCAGTATTTCCTCCTTTAGGCAATAATTTATTTAATAAATCTTGTCTTCCAATTTTGGTTAAGGATTTACGAATCCAAGCCTGATTTTCTTTTTTATACCAAAAAAAGAACCTGTGTTGCTCTTCTTTCTCTTTGGCTGTTTTTGGTGTATCCATTTTTTCCAAAGTATATGGATGATATCCACTGTAATATATAACCGTAGCTACCGTCATAGGTGTAGGTGTAAATCCTTGCACCTGCTCTAACTGAAACCCCATGTCTTTGGTTTCGGCAGCCATGTTTGCCATATCTTCTAATTCCGACTGTGGATGACTTGAAATAAAATATGGTATTAATTGAAGGTTTAACTTCTTTTTTAAATTGATTTTATCAAAAATCTTTTTAAAATCATGAAAGTTAGAAAATGATGGTTTACGCATCAATCTTAAAACCTTATCCGAAGTATGTTCTGGAGCTACTTTTAAACGACCAGAAACATGATTGGTAATCACCTCTTCTGTATACTCTTCTAATTCCTTAGGATCTGCATTTTTATTAAAATCTGGCACCAACATATCATAACGAATACCAGAACCAATAAATGATTTTTTAATTTTTGGATGCTTATCAACCGATTGATATATATCTGTTAACGGAGCATGAGAGGTATCTAAATTTGAACAAATTACAGGGTTGATACAAGAAGGAGCAACACATTTATCACAAATCTCTTGAACCTTTCCTTTCATTTGATACATATTGGCTGATGGCCCTCCAACATCAGACAAATACCCTTTAAAATCTGGCATATTTGCTACTTGATCTACCTCTTTTAAAATAGATTCTTTACTCCTACTAGCAATAAACTTTCCTTGATGTGCTGAAATGGTACAAAAACTACATCCACCAAAACACCCTCTATGGGTATTGATGGAAAACTTAATCATTTCAAAAGCAGGAATAGGCCCTCTTTTATTGTATTTAGGATGTGGTAAACGTGTATAAGGCAAATCAAAAGAAGCATCTATTTCACTTTCTACCATGGTTGGATATGGTGGATTGATTACCAAAACCTCATTACCTATGTCTTGTAAAATTCTACCACCGTAAGTTTTATTAGATTCTTGTTCTACTGTTTTAAAATTTGCTGCAAATGTTTTTTTATCTGCCAAGCAATCTTCATGTGAACTCAATCTTTTATCAACCCAATTTTTATTCTTTTTAATGGGTAAATCTTTAGATTGTAAATAAGCAGTTTGTTTTATTGTTGTTAAAGAACTAAAAGGCACTCCTTTTAGCAACAAAGTAACAATCTCTTTTAAAGGTTGCTCCCCCATTCCGTACACCAACATATCTGCTCCAGAATCTTTCAAAATAGTTGGCTTTAAAGCATCTGACCAATAATCGTAATGAGTTACACGTCTTAACGATGCTTCTATTCCTCCTAGAACCACAGGAGTATTGGGGTATTTTTCTTTTAAAATTTTACTATAAACAGTTGTTGCATAATCTGGTCTAAAACCAATATCTCCATTAGGAGTATATGCATCTTTATCACGTTTACGCTTACTTGCTGTATAATTACTCACCATAGAATCCATCACTCCAGAAGTAATTCCAAAAAACAATCTTGGTTTTCCAAGTTTTTCAAAATCTTGTAAGTTATCATTCACACTTGGCTGTGGAACAATGGCTACTTTTAATCCATAACTCTCTAACAAACGACCAATTACTGCAGGTCCAAATGAAGGATGATCCACATAGGCATCTCCACTAAATAGAATTACATCTAATTCATCCCAACCTCTAATTTTACATTCTTTCTTAGTAGTTGGTAACCAGCTTGATAGTCTTAACTCTTGTTCCATTTTGCAAAGATACATGGAAAGTAACGAATAACAATATCTCTCAATTAAAGATTAATTATTTAATAAGTTTTCTAAATAGAGTATAAAAAATACAAGTCGATGAATTTATACATTTGGTCGTGATATTAAGCTTACTTGTCTAGTTTTCAAAAACATTGTTAAACCTTTTTGAAACACACTTGTCTTAACTGTATAAATCCTTAAAATTAAATAAGATGAAAAAATTAAGTTTATTAATTGCATTATTTATAGCAATCGGTGCTTTTGCACAAAAACAATCATTTACTGCTGAACAAAAAACTCAGTTAATGGTAAAAAAGATGAGTCTTGATCTTGACTTGAGCGAAAAACAAGAAGCTAAGATTGCTCCAATTATAGCTGAAAAAGTAAATAAAATGGAAGCAAGAATAGCTGATTTTAAAGAAGCTCGTAAAAAAGGGGAAAGACCTGAAAGAAAAGAAATTTCTAGCGAGGAAAAATTTAATATGGCTATGACTCATTTAGAAGAGCAAAAAGTCTTACAAAACAAAATGAAAAACATTTTAAATAAAGAACAATATGCTCAATGGAAAGAAATTCATAAAAAAAGACAGCATAGAGGAAAAGAAATGGCTCATCATAAAATGAAAGATCGTTTTCAAAAAAACAAAAGAAAACACAATTCTAAAGATGATAGAAAACATAGACACGAAAAGCCTGCTGCTTAATTTTATAATAAAAAAAAGCGATGTTTTAAAACATCGCTTTTTTTTGTTCTTTGCTTTTTAATGATCTAGATTATACCCTAAAACCTTAAACTGATAAGGGGTAATTTCTAAATTAAACTCATCTGCCACTTCTAATTCATCTAATGATATTTGGATAATTTTTTGCTCAGAAGGAACAGAAACATATAAAAACTCATCACTAACATCTATATTACTTGTTACAGAACTATGGTCTGCTGCCTCTGTATCTAAATCAACACTTAACTGTCCTTGATAAGCCACACTTTTGCTTTCTATTTCTGTAATATTTAAATATCCACTTTTAGTAAGTGCTACTACATATTCTCCATCTGAACTCACTATACATTTAAACAAATCTGTAGTTTCGTAAACTGGTGTAATTTCACTGTTTTCTATATCAATATAATAAACACCTTTAGTAGCAGTATATCCTATAAACAAATTTGAGTCATGAGTACTTAACAAACTTCCAAACCAAACATCATCTCCAAAACTATCAGGGTAGTGAATCAAACTTTGTTCTCCAGTGTCTTTTACTACCAAAACACCTGTATTAGAACCAAAAACAGCCACCTTATCTCCTGCTGCATTTCCATGGATACCCGAAGTTTTAATTATAGACTGATTTGGAAAAAGAACTTCTCCACTTTGATTGATTATTCTAACAGATTCTGGCAGCGAAGCTCCATTCCCTAGCTCTGTAACAGCAATACTCCCATTTTTGTAAACAGCCATCGCTCCATGATGCGCAACAGATCCTGTATTAATTGTTCTTACTGGAGATGAATTATTATGAATACTGCTCTCATTAAACAAACTTAAAGTTGCATCTCCATCATTATAAACCAGAACATACCCTTGAGCAGATTTAAAATGTGTTGGTTTTTGACTTTCAAAACTTATAGCAGCTAAACCTGTTTCTCCTAAATCATGACTATGATCTCCGTGCGCAACCTCTCCTCCTAGATTAAAGGTTTCTGTAAAGTTATTATCTCTATGGGTTATCACTCCGTATCTCCCAGACTCTGTAGCATATATTGCTCCTTTACTATATTTTGCCTGATAAGTCTGAATAGACTCATCATGAGGCTTTATAAAGTTTAAAGTTTTAGAATTTACATCCGAAACCAATAAAGCCATGTTTTCTTGTTCATCATGATGTTCGTGTTCATGTTCAATATCATGGTCGTCATCAGAACACGAGATAAAGAATGAAAATGCTACTGCATAGACTAAGAATTTAAATTTTTTCATTTTAATTTATTATTTAAAAATTTTGAAGCAAATATAGAATAAAAACACACAAACGCAACAATGTTGCATTTAAAAAAATAAAATAAAAAAACTCCTAAAAACCAATTGACTTTTAGGAGTTTTAAATCTAATTAACCAGAAGTTATTCTACTCTTAATTCTTGCCCAATAGACAAATCATTATTTCTTAAATGATTCATTCTTTTTAACTCATCAACCGTTAAATCATATTTTTTGGCAATGGAATATAAAGTTTCTTTTTTCTCTACAACATGATAATCACTACGTTCGGCATCACTCCTTAACTTTAATTCCTCTCCTTTATGAATAATATTATCACGCAAATTATTTAAAGCCTTAATCTCATCAATTGGAATTCCATATGTTTGAGAAATAGAATATAAAGTATCATCTCCCTTTACAATATGAATTCCTTTTTTATTGATTTTCTTTCTTCTTTTAGACTCCTCTTTATAATCTCTAATTGTTGATGCTATTTCTTCTGTTGCTTCCTTACTAACAGATACATACTCAAGGTTTTTACCCTTTAAAACCATTTCATCATACTTATATAACTCGTATTTTTTTATGTAAGAAATCAATTTATCAGGATATTTTGAATCTGTAGCATAACCCGCTTTTTTTAACCCTTTTGCCCAACCTTTATAATCATCTTCATCTAAGCCAAACAAACTTGCATACCTAAAACGAGTAGTTAAAAACAAAGAATGGTCTTGGTAAGAGGTTGCAGGATATTGATATTTTCTAAAACATTCTCCTTTGGCATCATCATCATGATATACTTTTTCTCCTTTCCAACCTGTATGACATTTTATTCCAAAATGATTGTTAGATTTTAAGGCTAAACTGCTTCTTCCACTTCCCGATTCTAAAATCCCTTGAGCCAAAGTAATACTTGCAGGAATTTTAAATTTTCGCATTTCTTCCATCGCAATAGGAGCATATTGCTCAATATACGCAAGCGTATAATCACTTAAATAATCTTTAGCATCTTTCTTTGTTTCCTCTACAACTTTCTCTACTTCTTTTAAAGCTTCTTTGCTTGCCACTACCTTAACTTCTTGATCTGTTGCAACATTTACAGCTTTAGTTCTATTTCTACTCGTTGTTTTTTTACTAGAACTACAAGAAATAATAATGAATACCGAAAAAAAAATTAGAAGTTTATTCATTTATGATTGTTTTATTTTTTTGCTTTAAAAAAAGATTCATTCCTGCTATCCCTTGCAATCCACCAGTATGAATAGCTAAAACTTTACTGCTTTTTTTAAAGTGATTGTTTTTAATTAAATCTAAAACTCCAAACAGCATTTTTCCTGTGTAAATAGGATCTAATAAAATGCTAGTTTCTTTTTTAAATTGATTGATAAAAGTAATTAATTCTTCTGATACTTTTCCATAGCCACCATAATGATAATCGTAAATAACTTCCCAATTTTGTTTGTTAGGTTTTAAATTCATGATTTCATCCGCAATCCAATTTCCTTTTAAAGCAGGAAAAACTAATATTTCTTGATGTTTATTACTACTATTTATAATTCCTGTTACCGTTCCTCCTGTTCCCATAGCACAGCAAATATGCGTAAATTCTTCATCTTTTTCTGATAAGATTTCTTCACAACCCTTAATAGCTAACTCATTGGTTCCTCCTTCTGGAAGGATATAACTTTTAGGAAATTTTGCTATAATTGAGCTTAAGAATGTAGCATCTTTTTTTTGTAGATATGTTGCACGAGACACAAATAAAAACTCCATTCCAAATTGATGAGCTTGTTTTAAAGTAGGATTCTTATCAAAAGTTTTTTCTAAATCTATCCCTAATTCTTCTCCTCTAATCACTCCAACCGTTTTAAAACCAAACTCTTTTCCTGCAGCAGCAGTCGCTATAATATGATTAGAATAAGCTCCACCAAAAGTTAACAAACATTCTTTCTTTTGATTTTTGGCTTCTTGTATGTTGTATTTTAATTTCCTGAATTTATTTCCCGAAATAAATGGATGTAGCAAGTCCTCTCTTTTTACATACAGTTCTATTCCTTTTTCTGATAAAAGAGGGAGGTTGATTTGTATATTTTTAGAGTTCATAATTATTCTATTGGTTCTCGATACTAATTTCATTCATTACATTACTGAAATTCACTCGAACTGACATCTCAATTTTTTATAGTCACTTCGAGTAATTTTAAGAAACAAAAAATTGTATCGAGCAGTTTATCCTTCTCTTGATGAAATTTCATCATCTAACTCAAACAGCTCTTCGGTTAAAGTATCTAACTCATCTTTTTTTGCCTGATATTTTTCAAAGAAAGTTCCATCAGCAGCGTGTTTTTCATAATCTTCTGCCAACTGATTATCTATTTTTTTGATTTCGTTTTCTAAATCAGCTATGGTTCTTTCTATTTTACTAAATCTATTTTTTAACTTTTTAAGTTCTTTTTCTGCTTCTCTACTTAGTTTTCCGCTTTTAGGAGCTGTAGCTTTTTCTGAAGCTACTACCGTTTTCATTTCTGCTTCACGCATATCTTCTAGCTTATGCTCTGCCAAGAAATAATCTAAATCTCCTAAATACTCTTTAATTTCTTTGTCTTTAAAATAGAATACTTTTTCAGTTAACCCTTGTAAAAAATCTCTATCGTGAGAAACCAAAATTAACGTTCCTTCAAAATTTTCTAAAGCCTGTTTTAATACATTTTTAGAAGCAATATCTAAGTGGTTTGTTGGCTCATCCATTACCAAAACATTAAACGGATCTAGTAACATTTTACACAAAGCCAAACGGTTACGCTCTCCTCCTGATAGTACTTTTACTTTTTTATCTACATCATCACCTTTAAACAAAAAGGAACCTAACATATCTCTAACCTTTGCTCTGTTACCATCGTTAGCAGCATTCTCCATGGTTTCTAACAACGTAATTTCACCATCTAAATGTTCTGCTTGGTTTTGAGCAAAATATCCTATTTGCACATTGTGTCCTAACTTTAAACCTCCTTGGTAATCGGTTTCCCCAACCATCATTTTTGCCAAGGTAGATTTTCCTTGTCCGTTTTGACCTACGAACGCAATTTTAGAACCACGCTCTATCATCATGTTTACATTGGCCAACACGTGTTTGTCTCCATAACTTTTAGAAACATTTTCTGCCTCTACCACAATTTTACCAGGTTCTTTTGATATGGGAAAACGAACATTCATCACAGCATTATCTTCTCCATCAACTTCTATACGCTGTACTTTATCTAATTGTTTGATTAAAGATTGTGCTAAAGATGCCTTGGTAGCTTTGTATCGGAATCTTTCTATTAATTCCTCTTTGGCTTTTATTTCTTTTTCTTGATTTTTTTGAGCTTGTAATTGTTTTTCACGAATCTCATCTCTCAACAACATAAATTGAGAATAGGCTTTTTTGTAATCATAAATTTGTCCTAAAGAAATCTCAATAGTACGGTTGGTTACATTGTCTAAAAACATTTTATCGTGAGAAACCAACACCACAGCCCCTGCATAATTTTTTAAAAAGTTTTCTAACCATATAATAGATTCAATATCTAAGTGGTTGGTAGGCTCATCTAACAGTAAAATATCATTCTGTTGTAATAATAATTTTGCCAACTCAATACGCATTCTCCATCCTCCAGAAAAAGTATCGGTTAATTTGTTAAAATCGGCACGTTGAAATCCTAATCCTTGAAGAATTTTTTCTGTTTCGCCTTGGTAATTATAACCACCCAACATTTCGTAACGAGTTGTTTTTTCTTCCAAATTATGCATTAAGTCAACATAGTAGTCACTTTCATAATCGGTACGTTCTGCCAACTCATTGTTGATTTGCCCTAACTCAACTTCTATTTTTTTAATTTCTTCAAAAGCTTGATAAGCCTCTTCTAAAATAGTTCTCCCAGGGATAAAATCTATATCCTGACGTAAAAAACCTATCTGTATCTCTTTATCAAAAGCCATGGTTCCGCCATCACTTGTCACATCTTTAGAAAGCACTTTTAACAAGGTAGATTTTCCTGCACCATTCTTCCCTACCAACCCTACTCTATCTCCTTTTTCTAGCTTAAATGTAATCCCCGAAAAAAGATCTGTACCATTAAATGTAACTGTTAAATTATGTACGTTAACCATATGTAACTTTTGTTGCTTTTATCAAAAAAATAGGGCTTATATTTGTACTATTAAATACTCCCTACTTATATGCATTATGTTTTAAACAAATGCAAAAGTACCAATAAAATATAGACCATGTTCACAAAAAAAAGCAAACTCTACAGCATCTTTACCTCTAAATGTCCACAATGCCATGAAGGAGCTTTTTTTGAAAACAAACTTTCATTTAAAATTTTAAAAACTACCGAAACCAAAAGTCATTGTCCTAAATGTAATTTAAAATACATGAGGGAACCTTCCTTTTTTTACGGAGCTATGTACGTAGGTTACGGATTGAGTGTAGCCATAGCAGTTGCTTTATACATTATAAGCGCTATGTTTTTGGGGTTAAATATGCGACAAAGCTTGGTTGTTATTGCTATAGGATTAACAGTAGTAGCTCCATGGAGTCTAAGAATCTCTAGGGTTATTTGGATTCATCTCTTTATTAAATATCAAAAAGATTCTACCAAACGAATTAAATAGAGTTACTCCATAATTTCACCATCTTTCATAGTGACTACAAACGCATCTTTAATGCTTAAATCTTTCATTATTTTTAAACACTCTTCTGCTTCTTGCTGCGTTTTAAAGTTTCCAAAAACATAATTACTTAAACCATTGTGTTTAATATTTTTGATTTCAGATCCAAAATCCACATCATATTTTTTATAAGCTCCAATTTGCACCCCATAAGTAATTACATTTACAGGTTTAAGTGTTTCTTTTACCACTTTTGTTTTTTCTACAACTACTGGCTCAGCAGTCTTTTTTACAGGTTCCGCTTCTTTTTTGGTTGTACAGGCTACCGAAACCAAAACTAGCAATGTACTCATTACTTTTACCATGGTTGTTTTTCTTTCTAATTTCATATACTCAAATTTTTAATGATTCTTTACTCTTAGCTATTTACTACAAATCTATTGATATCTATTTCTTTAGACAAGGGCTTATTATTTTCTAGATAATCGTACAATTGCTTAGCTACGGTTGGAGCAATCATAACACCACGAGTTCCCATTCCATTGAACACAATTAAGTTTTTATGCTCAGGATGTTTTCCCACCAAAGGCCTTCTGTCTTTTACCGTAGGTCTTATTCCTCCAAACTGATTCAGAATCTCATAAGGAACGTCAATCATGGTCTCTAATTTTTCTAACAACTCTTTTCTTCCTTTTTCAGTAGAATCTAACGTTTTGTCTGTCCAATTAAAAGTAGCACCAATCCAATAAACATCATCTCCAACCGGCAATACAAACAAGCTTGATTTTATTTGCTCTGTTAATTGTAAATCTGGAGCTTTAATAAACAACATTTCTCCTTTAGTTCCTGTTAAAGGTAAGTAATTAAAAAACGGGTTTTCTTTTAGACCATATCCTTCTGCAAAGATAACTTTAGTCGCTTTTATCTGTTTGTAGGTAACAAACTTATCAGAAATTTCTAAATCACTATGTACAAAAGGAATCTCTAAAAACTGTTCTTTGTCTTTTAGGTATTTAATGTAATCATTTAACACATTTGTCACCAAAACCCTACCGGTACCATTAACTTTTCCAAAACCTTCGTAATGTGTAATTCCATTTTTGGGCGATTTAATAATTTTAGGATCCATATATTTTTCCAACAACGGATTGTCACATGCCATAAACCAATTGTTTTGATCTTCTACCGATTTAAAAACTTTTAGCGTATCAAAAAAGGTAAGATACTCCCCGCCTAATCTTTTGCTTATATCATTATAAAAAGGAAATAAATTATCCAATTGTTCATCGGCATTCCATACAGGAGTAAAACGTTTTAAAATAACAGGATTAAAAACGCCTGCCGCCACTCTAGAAGACACTTGAGAGGCATTATCTAAGACCACAAAAGAATGCCCATGATCTTCTAACTCTTTGGAAATGGCCATTCCAGCCAACCCAAAACCAACTATTATATATTCTACTTGCATTACGCTAATTTACAATTTTAAGAAATCGTTGTATATTAATTTACAACTTATTAATTATGAGTATATTTGGCATTGGAACGGAATAGATTGATTATTTTTTCTCCATACTGATCTTATGAAAAAAAAACTAACCATTAAAGACATTGCTAAGGAACTAAACGTTTCTATTTCAACAGTTTCTAAAGCACTAAATGATAGTCACGAAATTGCTGAAGTAACAAAAAAACGTATTCAAGCATATGCCAAAGAGTTTAAATATAAGCCCAATTTTAATGCTCTTAGTTTAAAAAACAAAAAAACAAAAACCATTGCCGTGCTAATTCCTAACATGCTTAAGTATATATATGCTCAAGTTTTTAATGGAATTGAACAAGTAGCGAATGAAGCTGGATATAAAATAATTACCTGTGTTTCTAATGAAAAAACAAGCAAAGAAATTGAAATATTAGAAATGTTGTCTAATGGTAGTATTGATGGTTTTATTATTTCTCCTGCTTTAGAAAGTAGCATTAATAAAGATTATATCCACTTTCAAAACGTAATAGAAGAAGGGTTCCCTATTGTAATGTTTGATAGAGTTCCTAAAGAACTAGATTGCGACAAGGTGATGATAAAAGATCATAAAGCAACCTTTAATGCTGTAGAACATTTAAAAAACACTGGTTGTAAAAACATTGCTTTTATATCTACCCACAGAAAACTTAGCAGTACCAAAAAAAGAAAAAAAGGATATTTACAAGCCTTAGAGGAGTTTAATTTAAACATCAATGAAAATATTATTATTGATTTATCAGGTTATCACTATAAAGAGTACGAAAAAATTCTAAGTCCTATTTTAGAAAGTAATAAGATTGATGGGGTCATTACTACTAATGAAGCTACCGCTATTGCCATTCAAAAAGTAGCCCAAAAATCAGGATATAACATTCCTGGAAATTTTTCAGTAATTGCTTTTTCCAACGGAATTTTGGCAAGACATGCTAGTCCACAAATGACCACTATTAGTCAACATGGAGAAAAAATGGGAGCCAAAGCAGCTAAACTTTTAATTGAAAGAATTGAAAGTGAAGAAGACAACTTAGCTTATCAAACAAAAATTATTAAAACCGATTTGGTGATGAGAAGTTCTACCAAAAACTTTTTAAAACTAAACTATAAATAACCATTGGCAATGGTTCTATAGTTTTTATCTAACGGATAACATTGTCATTCCTATTAATCAAACGTACCTTTACACCAAAGATTAAAACACATGAGATTTCATACACGTAAATGGGTTAAACCCGAAGATTTAAATGCCAACGGAACTTTATTTGGAGGTAAATTACTAGCTTGGATTGATGAAGAAGCTGCCTTGTATTCTATCATTCAATTAGAAAACAATCGAGTAGTAACCAAATACATGTCAGAAATTAACTTTATGAGTTCTGCCAAAACTGGAGATATTGTAGAAATTGGTATGGAAGCCGTTAAATTTGGAAATTCATCTTTAATTCTTAACTGTGAGGTTAGAAACAAAATGACCAGAGAAACTATTATTAAAGTAGATAACATTATCATGGTAAACTTAGGAGAAGATGGAAAACCTAAAGCACATGGTAAAACAGAGATAGAATTTGTTAAAGACCGATTAAACGGTGATAAATAAAAAAAATCGGCTCTAAAATAGAGCCGATTTTTTTATACTATACTTACAAATATTTTAAGATAATAATTGTTTTATCACCACTGAAATAGCTTTCCCATCTGCTTTTCCAGCAAATTCTTTAGAAGCTACTCCCATTAATTTACCCATATCTTTTATTGATGAAGCACCCGTTTCAGAAATTAACTTAGTTAAAGCAGCCTTTAATTCCTCCTCACTCATTTGAGCAGGTAAAAATTGAGCAATCACTTCCGCTTGTGCAATTTCAGGTTCTGCCAAATCAGCTCTTCCTTGTTCTGTATATAATGCTGCAGAATCTCTACGTTGTTTCACCAATTTTTGCAACAATTTAAGTTCAGCATCTTTGGTCAATTCTTCTTTAGCTCCATTTTCGGTTTGTGCCAATAAAATTGCAGATTTTACAGCTCTTAATGATTCTAATGCTACCGTATCTTTTGCTCTCATAGCATCTTTCATTTTTGCCATGACTTCTGTTGATAAACTCATTTTGTTTTATATTTTATTGTTGATTTACAAAAATATTAAAAAAACCCAACCAATGGTCGGGTTTCATAATCTTGTTTTTATTAAGAAGATTAATCTACATTATCATGTAAAAAAGAATTATTTCTTCTTATCGTAATTTCATTGTCTTTATCTACATCAATAGAAGTTCTAGACCTATTGTTTACATCTTGCTTATTATGCAATTCTAAACCTAATCTTTTGTATGCTGGTTCTTTTTCAATATCATCTATAACATCTTCGCTAAATGCAGAGTTCTTAAACCTATGATTGTATTTTTTAAAGGTATTCTTACGTTTTTCAGAAGTTCTTTGGACTTCTGAAATAGTTAAATTTAATGGCGACACCTCTTCGTTTTCTTCGGTAATTCTTTCCTCTTGTTTAGGAATTCTAACCTCCATTTTAATTTCTTCGGCATCATTTACCTCTATCTGATTTACTTTCTTCATTTCTATAGAAGAAGCATTTTTAATAGTTGGCTGAACATCAAACTGATCTAAAGTGTATTTCTTAATTCCAGTGGTTTCGTCTTTTGTAAAAGTTGGTTTTGCCGAAATTTCTTTAGCTCCTACCACTTCAATTTCATCAACTTCTTCTTCATCCTCTAACACATAAACCGTTTTCTTTGGAGCCTCCTTTTCTTTTCTTTCAAACACCACCTCTTCAGCATCTACTACAGGTAGTTCAAAAATATTAAATACCTCTTCTGACTTATCTAAGGTTACTACCTCAGCATCAATCACAGGCAAATCAAAAACATCTATAGGTTCTTCTTTTTTAAGCTCTACAACTGAATTTACAGGTAAATCAAAAACATTTACTGGGGCTACAGGCTCTTCCTCTATTTCCGAAAATAAATTTGGAGTAATGTCATTAATCACAAAATCATCCTCATCAACAATATTTATAGCCTCTTCTGTTTTTTCATTTACTACCTCATCAACCTCTACTTCTATCTTTTCTATTGCCGATGTAGTTTCAATCAATTCGTTTTCAACTTGCTTTTTAGGAACAAAAACAATTTCTTCTTCCTCCTCTTCTAACAACTGATGTACTACCTTTTTTTCCTCTACAGGCTCTTCAACAATACGAGTCATTCTAGGTCTTACTACTGCCTGATCGTCTTCAAAATTATAATGAGCCGTTTGTTCTGTATTTAAAGTATGATATACTTTTTTAACTTCGGTATTGGTAATATCTCTTTGTTGATCTATAGCAAATCCAGTGGCAACTACTGTTACAGCAATAGCATCTCCTAAAGATTCATCCTCTCCAACTCCCATAATAATATTGGCATCGTACCCCGCTTCTTCTTGAATAAAATCGTTGATTTCTCCAATCTCATCCAAAGTAACTTCATCTTCTCCCGATACAATTAATAACAATACATTTTTAGCTCCTCTAATTTTATTGTCATTCAGCAACGGAGAATCTAAAGCTTTCATAATAGCGTTTTGAGCTCTGTTTTCACCTGCTTCTTTAGATGACCCCATAATAGCAGTACCACTGTTAGACAGTACTGTTTTGGCATCGTGTAAATCTATATTTTGTTTATAGTGGTGTGTAATTACCTCTGCAATTCCTCTAGAAGCCGTAGACAAAACCTCATCAGCTTTTGAGAAACCTGCTTTAAACCCTAAATTACCGTATACTTCTCTTAACTTATTGTTGTTGATAACAATTAAAGAGTCTACATTTTCTCTAAGCTCGTCAATCCCTTTTTGAGCTTGTTTAGCACGCATTCTACCCTCAAACTGAAACGGCATAGTAACAATCCCAACTGTTAAAATGTCCATTTTTTTAGCTATACTAGCTATAATGGGTGCTGCACCGGTACCTGTACCACCTCCCATACCAGCAGTAATAAACACCATTTTTGTTTGTGAGGTCAACATTTTTTGAATTTCCTCAATACTTTCTTGCGCTGCTTTTTCCCCAACCTCAGGGTTGGCTCCAGCTCCTAACCCAGAAGTTAAACTAACTCCTAACTGAATTTTATTGGGTACCGGACTGTTTTGTAAAGCTTGTGCATCTGTATTACAAATAACAAAATCTACTCCTTTAATGTCTTGGGTAAACATGTGGTTTACGGCATTGCTACCACCCCCTCCAACTCCTATAACTTTTATAGAACTTGATTGTGCTTTTGGCATATCGAATGCAACATTATTAAATGGTGTCTCGCTCATAATAAATGGGATTTATGGGTGAATTTTATTCTGCTTCGTTTAAAAAATCTTTTAAGCCAGAAGTAAACTTATCTAGCCATGATTTACTCTTTGTTTTCTTTTTAGGTTGTTCTACAATCTTTGGTTCTTCTTCCTCTAATTTTTCTTCAACCTCCTCAACTTTCTTTTCTTCTACTCTTTCAAAAACAGGCTCTTCTGGAACTACAGGTTGTTCTTTTGGCATTTTTTCTAAACCTTCCATTAACAAACCTACAGCGGTTGCAAAAACAGGACTCGACAAAGATTCATCGGATCCGCCTGCCAGATGTTCATTAGGATATCCAATCCTTGTATCCATTCCTGTAATGTACTCTACCAACTGTTTTAAGTGCTTAACTTGTGCACCACCTCCTGTTAATACAATTCCTGCTATTAGTTTTCCATTTTGAGTATCGTGTCCATAGTTTTTAATTTCTAAGTACACTTGCTCAATTATTTCTGTAATACGAGCATGAATTACTTGAGATAAACTTTTTAACGTGATCTCTTTTGGTTCTCTACCTCTTAAACCAGGAATAGAAACAATTTCATTGTCTTTATTTTCTCCTGGCCAAGCCGATCCAAATTTTACTTTTAACAACTCAGCTTGTTTTTCTATAATAGAAAAACCTTCTTTTATATCTTCTGTAATTACGTTTCCTCCAAAAGGAATGACTGCTGTATGGCGAATAATTCCGTCTTTAAAAATGGCCAAATCAGTAGTTCCTCCTCCTATATCGATTAAGGCAACCCCTGCTTCTTTTTCTTCGTGACTCAATACTGCTTCTGCAGATGCCAATGGTTCCAAGGTAATAGCCGACAAACCTAAACCTGAATTGGTTACACATCGACCAATATTTTTGATTTGGGAAACCTGACCTACTACTACATGAAAATTAGCCTCTAATCTACCTCCATACATTCCAATAGGTTCAGAAACATCTGCTTGACTATCTACTTTAAACTCTTGTGGTAAAACATGAATAATTTCCTCACCTGGCAACATAACCAATTTGTGAACTTGATTGATTAAATTATCAATATCTTTTTCATCAATAACCTCTTCAGCATCTTGTCTTGTGATATAATCGCTATGATGAATACTTCTGATGTGATGCCCCGCAATTCCTACAGTAACTGTATCAATTTTTAATCCTGATACATTTTCTGCTTCCTCAACTGCTTGTTGAATAGATTGAATTGTTTGGGTAATGTTATTTACTACACCACGTTTAACCCCTAAGCTTTTTGCTTTTCCTATTCCTAAAATTTCAATTTTACCATACTCGTTTTCACGACCAATCATGGCAACAATTTTAGTTGTACCAATATCTAATCCTATAGCAATGCGGTTATTTTCCATCCTTACCTTATTTTGAGCACACAACTTGATTGTTGTACTGTAAATCTATTTTTTTGAAAGTGGCAGACAAACTATCTTTTTCCATATAGTTGTAAAACACTTTTAATTTTTTTAATTTATCATGGGTTCTTTCTAATGTTCCCAATAATACTTCTTGACGATTGACTCTGGTTTGCAACCAATATCCTTCCTCATTTTTTTTAACAGCCACCACCAATTTATTTAAAAACTCATCCTGATGAATTTTTTGAATTAATGGGAACACCTCTTCTGACTTTATCAAGCCATTTTTATTGTTGATTATTGGAACTCTCGCCGAATAACTCTTAGACAAAGGCATTCTTTTGCCTTTAGAATCTATATAAAAAACACCTTGTTGACTGTACTCACGAGCCAAAGGCTTGCGCTGTATTACACTCACTTTCAAGTCACCAACTATCCCTACAGACACTTGAGCGGTTTCCACCATAGGATGTGCTTGTACTATCTGTTCCAACTCTTGTAAATTTATTAAGGATTTTGGTTGGTTTCTTACTCCTTTCTTATTTTGTATTAACAAGTTATCAACCATTTGATGGGTTAAAAACAAGTTATCTTCATTGGCAAAAACAATTTCAATATTTTCAACTTTTCGCATAGCATTTCTCTTGGATGTAAATCCAAAAACAAATCCTATGAATATTAGGAATAAAAGAGTCTTTATGTATACATAGTATTTTTTCATCTCATGCTATCCGCTCCCTTTTTTTCTTCTTTTATTATTGTTGTTACTTCTTCTACCAAGACTCCAACATCTCCTGCTCCAATCATTACCACCACAGTCGCATCAGTATTTTTAACACTTAAAATTGCTTGTTCTTTGGTTTGTAATGATTTGTTTTTATTATCTACTTTATCTAACAACCATGCTGATGTTACTCCCTCAATTGGCAACTCTCTAGCAGGGTAAATATCCAATAAAATTAGTTCGTCAAATTTCGATAAACTTTTAGCAAAATCATCAATAAAATCTCTTGTTCTTGAAAATAAATGTGGTTGAAAAACAGCCATAATTTTTTGTTGGGGATACATTTCTCTCACCGCATTTTCAACCGCCTCAATTTCAGTAGGATGATGTGCATAATCATCAATTAACACAAAATCATCTTCCTTAATTTTATATGAAAATCTTCTTTTTACCCCTCTATAAGAGCTCAAAGCATTTTTAATATCCTCTAATTCCAATCCATGTTTCTCTGCCATTGCAATAGAAACTAAAGCATTAGAAACATTATGTCTTCCTGGTAAATGAAATACTATATCTTTAACAAAACCATTTGGTGTTTTTACATCAAAAACAAAAGAACCATGTTCAATCTTAACATTTTGAGCAACATAATCAGCCTCTTCTTCCACTCCATAAGTCAACCCTTTAACTGGCAATCCTTTTTTTACAATTAAAGTACCTGAAACTTTGTTTGCAAAATCTCTAAATGATGTTTCTAAAGCCTCTTTTTCTCCATAAATATCTAAATGATCTGCATCCATATTGGTAATGCAAGCCACATTTGGAGATAGTTGTAAAAACGAACGATCGAATTCATCTGCCTCCACCACCGATATTTTATCTTCTCCTAGAATTAAGTTAGAATTGTAATTTTCTGTAATCCCTCCTAAAAACGAAGTTGCTCCAGTATCACAAACATGCATGATATGACCCAATATAGATGATGTGGTCGTTTTTCCATGAGTTCCTGCAACGGCATAACAAACAGTATTTTTAGTAATCAACCCTAAAAGAGCTGACCTTTTAAACACCTGAAAACCATTTTGCTGAAAGTAATTTAATATGTTACCATCTTTAGGAATGGCAGGAGTATAAACCACCAAAGTCTTTTCTTTATCTAGAAAAGATTTGTCAATATTTGAAACTTCATCTACAAAAGAAATCTCTACCCCTTGCTCATTCAAAGCCTTGGTCACTACCGATGGTGTTTTGTCATAACCAGACACCAGTTTTCCATTTGCTACAAAATAACTAGCAATGGCACTCATTCCAATACCACCAATTCCTACAAAGTAGATGTTATGTATGTTTTCTAATTCCACTTAGCTATCTTTTCAATTTCTTCTACTATTTTCTCTGTTGCTTCTGGTTTTGCCAATGCCTTCATATTTATACACATTTGATCAACATTATCTTGATTCTGTAACAAATACTGAACCTTGGTTCTAAAAAACTCTTGTTCGGTTTCTTTTAACATAATGGCTGCGTTTTTATTCACCACAGCTAATGCATTTTTTGTTTGATGATCTTCTGCTACATTGGGTGATGGTATAAAAATTACAGGCTTTGCCACAATACATAATTCTGAAACTGAACTTGCTCCAGCTCTTGAAACAATAATATCAGCAGCTGCGTATGCCAAACTCATTTCTGATAGAAACGCATGAGTTTGTATTCCATCTACCTCATTATATTTTTCATATTTATTGATATAATACTTACCTGTTTGCCAAATAATTTGCAAGTTTTGCTGTAACAATTCCTTATAATTATTTTCTATCATTTGATTAATAGCCCTTGCTCCCAAACTACCTCCTAACACCAATAATGTTTTTTTACTTTTATCTAACTTAAAAAAAACTTGTGCCTCTTCTCTTTTAGAAGAAACCTCTAACAAATCTTGTCTTACAGGATTACCAGTAAAAACAATTTTATTTTTAGGAAAAAATCGCTGCATGTTTTCATAAGATACACATACCTTGTCTACTTTTTTTGACAGTAGCTTATTGGTAATTCCTGCATAAGAATTTTGTTCTTGAATTAAACAAGGAATTCCCTTTTTAGCCGCTACATGTAACACTGGACCACTAGCAAAACCACCTGTTCCAATAACCACATCTGGTTTAAATTTTTTCACTATTTTTTTAGCTTTGGCTATGCTATTCATTAGTTTGATTGGAAACATCATGTTTTTTATGGTCAAACTACGTTGTAAACCAGCAATCCACAAACCTTTAATTTTATATCCTGCCTGAGGTACTTTTTCCATTTCCATTTTATCCTGAGCACCTACAAACAAAAACTCAGCCTTTGGATAACGATTTTTTAATTCATTCGCAATGGCAATGGCTGGGTATATATGACCTCCTGTTCCTCCTCCACTAATCAATATTTTTTTTACTTTACTCATAACACTGCTTCTTCTTTTTCTTCTTGTGGATATAATTTTTCTAAAGGATCTTCACTTGCTGTTTCTAACTCTTCTTCTGTTACATTGGCACTTGCTGTAACACTTAACACCATTCCTACCGCCAAACAAGTCATCCAAATAGAGGTACCTCCACTACTAATCAAAGGCAACGTTTGTCCTGTTACAGGCCCCAAATTTGTGGCCACCATCATATTAATGATCGCCTGAAAAACAATAGGAAACCCTACTCCAACTACAAGCAATTTTCCAAACACTGTTCCCGCTTTTTTTGTAGCAACATACATTCTAAACGTCAATACAAAATATGTTAACAACACCATTCCGGCTCCAAACAATCCATATTCCTCAACAATAATGGCAAAAATAAAATCTGATGAAGATTGTGGTAAAAAGTTTTTTTGTACGCTTTTCCCAGGCCCTTTACCTGTTAAACCTCCTGTGGCTATGGCTATTTTTGCATTTTCTACCTGATACCCTTCTTTAGACTCATCATCAGAAAAAGATTCAATTCTACTCATCCAAGTATCCACACGGTTAGGCATTAAACCTGGAAACGCTTTTGCCGTTAACACAAACAGCATCAAAAACACAATTCCCGCCCCAATGATACTTGCCAAATATTTTATAGGGTACCCTCCTACAAAACACAATATCATAATCATCATAAACACAATAGCTGTGGTAGAAAAATTGGCTGGTAAAATAAACATTAACACCAATGCTACTGGAAGCCACAAACGCAGTAAACTTTCTTTAAATTCAATAATTTCATCTTTTCGTTTGGCCAAGTACCTTGCTGTGTAAACCATTAAAACCAAACCTGCCAATGTGGAAGTTTGAAATCCAACTCCAATAATGGGGATGCGAATCCAACGAGCTGCATTGGCTCCACCAATAGTGGTTCCTTGAGCTAATGTGACTATTAACAATACAATAACAATCGGAATCATAACTACCGAAACACCACTAAAATATCTATAGGGAGTTCGGTGTATAAAAAACATAATTCCAAACCCCATTAACAATAAAACAGCGTGTTTAATTAAAATTCCAACAGTAGTTCCATTTCCTGCAACATACACCAAATTGGTACTAGCACTATACACTGGCATAAAAGAAAACAATGCCAATAGCGCAACCAGTGCCCAAATAAATAGATCACCTTTTATGTATGATTTGATATGTTGCAAAAATGAACTCATGTTATAAATTTCTTACTGCATCTTTAAATTTTCTACCTCTATCTTCGTAGTTTTCAAACAAATCAAAACTTGCGCAAGCTGGAGACAACAAAACTGTTTCTCCTTTATCTGCCAACTTATAAGCAATCTTAACTGCTTCATCAGCACTTGTAGTTTCTTCAATAAAATCTACAATTCCCTCAAATGCATTTTTAATTTTTGTATTGTCTAATCCTAAACAAATAATGGCTTTTACTTTTTCTCTTACCAAAGGATATAATTCTGCATAATCATTTCCTTTGTCTACTCCTCCTACAATCCAAACTGTTTGGTGAGTCATACACTCTAAAGCATAAAATGTTGCATTTACATTGGTTGCTTTAGAGTCATTAATATATTCTACTCCATTTACTTTTAACACATGTTCTAACCTGTGTTCTGCCCCTTCAAAATTTTCTAAGGAATCTAAAATGGTTTGTTTTCTAGCCTTTAATAATTGTGCTGCCAAAGAGGCCGCCATAGCATTTTTGGTATTGTGTTTACCTTGTAACGTTAGTTTAGAAATGCTCATTCTTAATTCTTCTTTATTTATATTAATCACTATATCATTTTGGTCAACATACGCTCCGTATTCTATTTTTTTATCAATTGAAAACGGAACCAATTGAGCCTTTGGATGGTGTTTTTGTATTCCCTCCACAATCACAGGGTCATCAGCATCATAGATTAAATAATCTGATGCTTTTTGATTTTTTGTTATCCTAAATTTTGATGCTACATAATTGTCAAAATTATACTCATATCTATCTAAATGGTCGGGTGTAATATTGGTAATAACAGCAATATGCGGGGCGAATTTTACAATTCCATCTAACTGAAAACTACTTAACTCTAATACATATTTATCGAACTTGCTTTCGGCAACTTGCTTTGCAAAACTATCTCCAATATTACCAGCCATCCCTATATTAAAACCATTTTGTTTTAACAGGTGATGGGTTAACATAGTAGTGGTGGTTTTTCCATTAGAACCCGTTATTCCAACAATTAAAGCATCGCTATAAGTCGCTGCAAATTCAATTTCTGACACCACAGAAATTCCATTCTCCACTATGTTTTTTATAAAAGGAATATGATCTGGAATTCCCGGACTTTTTACTACTACATCGGCATTTAAAATAAAAGCCTCAGTATGCTGTCCCGATTCAAAATCAATTTCCTTCTCTTTTAATTGTTGTATGTATTTTTTTTGAATAGCAGATTTATCAGACACAAAAACATCCATCCCTAGCTTTTTTGCTAAGATGGCTGCTCCCACACCACTTTCACCTGCTCCTAAAACAACAATTCTTTTATTCATTTTCCTTATCTTAATACTTTGTACTCAATGCTCATCACCCTGTACTAATATTTACCTCATTTTTAAAGTCACCACAGATAATACCGCCAATAAAATTCCTACAATTAAAAACCTTGCTACAATTTTACTTTCATGATATCCTTTCTTTTGATAGTGATGATGTAAGGGAGCCATTAAAAACACACGTTTTCCTTCTCCAAATTTTATTCTGGTGTACTTAAACCAAAAAACCTGAATAATTACGGACATATTTTCTACTAAGAAAACCCCTGCTAATATTGGAATTAATAATTCTTTACGAACAGCAATAGCAATTACAGCAATGATTCCTCCAATAGTTAAACTACCTGTATCTCCCATAAACACTTGTGCCGGATAGGTATTATACCACAAGAAACCTATAAGCCCACCTGCAAATGCACTAATATAAATGGTCATTTCTCCAGAATTAGGAATATACATCACATTTAAATAATCTGAGAAAACAATGTTCCCTGACACCCATGCAAAAACCCCAAGAACCGCCACTATTATTGTTGACGTTCCTGCTGCCAAACCATCAATCCCATCGGTTAAATTGGCTCCATTTGAAATCCCTGTAACTATAAAAATTACCACTGGAATAAAAATAATCCAAGCATAATCTGCTGCATTATCTCCCATCCAACTAATAACAGAAGCATAGTCAAATTCATTATTTTTTAAGAAAGGAATGGTTGTTTTTACTGATTTAATTTCATCACCAAACAAATGTGTATTGGCTATTTTTTGAGAAAAAGGCAATTCTTTTTTCATGGTTACAGATGGATGAAAATATAGCATTGCTCCAACAAACAATCCTAATCCTACTTGACCTAATACCTTAAACTTTCCCTTTAACCCTTCTTTATCTTTTTTAAATACTTTGATATAATCATCTAAAAAACCAATAGCTCCCATCCACAAAGTGGTAATAATTAATATGATTACATAAATATTATCCAATCTTGCGAACAAAAACACCGGAATTAATGTTGCCAAAATAATAATCAGCCCACCCATGGTTGGTGTTCCTGCTTTTTGTACTTGCCCATCTAGACCTAAATCTCTTACCGTTTCACCTATTTGTTGTTTTCTCAAATAGTCTATCAATCTTTTTCCGTAAATGGTAGATAACAGCAAAGAAACCATAAATGCCAAGGCAGAACGGAAAGTGATAAACTGAAACAAACTCGCCCCAATTAATTGATATTCATTTTCTAAGTAGTCAAATAAATAGTATAACATTATTTATGTAGTGTTTCTAAAGTTTCTATTAATATCTCTTTATCATCAAAATGAGTTCTTTGTCCATTTACTTCCTGATAAGTTTCATGTCCCTTTCCTGCTACCAAAACCACATCGTCTTTTTTTGCCAATTTACACGCTGTTTTAATAGCTTGTTTTCTATCTGAAATGGTTAATACCTTATGTGCTTTTTCACTAGTAACTCCAGCTTCCATATCTTCTAAAATTGCAATTGGATCTTCCGTTCTTGGATTATCTGAAGTCAAAATTACTTGTGTGCTTAACTCCGCAGCAATCGCCGCCATTTTAGGTCTCTTGGTTTTATCTCTATCACCACCACAACCTACAACGGTAATAATACTTACTTTGGGACTCGCTATTTCTTTAATTGTAGTAATGATGTTTTTTAAAGCATCTGGAGTATGAGCATAATCTACCACACTTACAATTCCTGTTTTTGATACTTGATACTGAAAACGTCCCGCTACACTTTTTAACTGACTTAAAGCGGTTAACAATTCCATTTCATCAACTCCCAATTCACTTGCTACACCGTAAATAGCTCCTAAATTTGAAGCGTTAAAACCTCCTGCCAATTGCACCCAAACTTCATGTTGATTGATTTGTAACAACATCCCAGAAAAGCTCTTTTCTATAATTCTTACCTTATAATCGGCTAATGTTCTTTGGGAATAAGTCTTTTTTAAAGCTTTGGTATTTTGCAACATTACCATTCCATTTTTATCATCCACATTTGTCAAGGCAAAAGTCGATTTTGACAAATGGTCAAAGAACGATTTTTTAACATCTCTATACTCACTAAATGTTTTGTGATAATCTAAATGATCGTGCGTTATGTTGGTAAAAACCCCTCCGTTAAAATCTAAACCAAAGGTTCTTTCTTGGTGAATTCCATGAGAACTTACTTCCATAAAACAATATTCAACTCCAGCACTCACCATTTCTGCCATGTATTTATTAATGGCTAAAGAATCTGGAGTAGTATGCGTTGCAGAAAACTCATTTTTATCTATTACTACTTTTACCGTAGACAACAAACCTGTTTTATATCCTAATAATTGAAACAACTGAAACAACAAACTTGCAACTGTTGTTTTTCCATTAGTACCTGTAACCCCAACCAACTTTAATTTTTCAGAAGGATGATCGTAAAAATTAGCAGCCAACATTGCTAAAGCCTCATTAGCATTTTTTACTTGTATATATATAGTTGTCTCATCAATTTCTGTCGGTATTTCCTCACAAACAACAACAGTCGCTCCTAAATCAATCGCTTTATTGATGTATTGATGTCCATCAACATGCACTCCTTTTTGAGCCACAAACAAAGTTCCTGTATTTACTTTTCTAGAATCAAAAGCAATAGCATTCACCTCAACATTTTCTTTAAAGTTGATTTGTTTGATAACCGCTATTTTGTTTAACAATATTCTTAACTCCATCTTAATACAATACTACTTGTTGTCCTTTTTTAAATTCAGTTCCTCTGGTCAATGATTGTTTTTTAACAAAATCTAAATTGCCTTGTACAGCAACATTTAACCCTTTATTTTCTAACACTGAAACTGCATCCATTAAAGCCATTCCTCTCACATCTGGCATAACAGACTTGGTTTTTAAATTTTCTTTTTGATATTCTTGATATTCCTTTTCTAATGAAGCTAATTTTGGAATATCCAACTCAACAGCTTGTTCTTTTAAAGAACTTGTATATATTTTTTGAGCAATTGCTTTAAAAACAGGAGCAGCCACGGTTGCTCCATAATATCCTTTGTGTTTATTTGGTTTATTAACCACCACTATACAAGAATACTTTGGATTTTCTGCTGGAAAAAAACCTGCAAAAGAAGAAACATACTGAGTACTCTCTGTCCAATACTCTGTTTGACAGGTTCCTGTTTTACCTGCCATAGAAAAACTAGGAGAATATAATTTTTCACCTGTTCCACGCACAACCACATTCTTTAAAATATCCTGAAGTTTAGCAATGGTCTCTTTAGAGGCTATTTTATCGTTTAACACTTCTGAATCAAATGTTTTTTCTACCTCTCCTTGATGACGTAACTCTTTAATAAATCTTGGTTTTACCATAACACCATTATTAGCAATGGCATTGTAAAAAGTCAACAATTGCAAAGGCGTTACTTTTACTCCATAACCCCATGCCATCCATGCCAAAGACAATCCGTTCCAACTATTTGGATCTCCTTTTTTAACATATTTAGGATTTGGGATAAAAGGTTGACCCTCTCCTTTAATAGGTACTCCTATTTTATTACCAAAACCTAATTTGTTAATTCCATCTACAAATTGCTGTGGATTGGATTTATAAGACTCCATAACCATTTTAGCAATCCCAACATTGGAAGAAACCTCAATAGCTCTTGCCAAAGATATTTTTCCATATCCACCTCTATGAGAATCTATAATACTTCTCCCATAAACTTTAATTCTACCTTTTTCGGTATCAACCACATCTCCTGTGTCTACTTTTTTATCCTCTAGACCAACTAATAAACTCGCTAATTTAAAAGTAGATCCAGGTTCTTGTGCCTCGTAAATGGCATAATTCCTTTTTTCAAAATAATTACCATTAGGGTATTTTCCCAAATTAACAATTGCTCTAACTTCTCCTGTTTTGGTTTCCATCACCATAGCACAACCATGGTCTGCCTCAAAAGTTTCTAACTGCTCTAACAAAGCAGCGTGTACCACGTCCTGAATATTTACATCAATAGTAGTAATAACATCACTACCATCTAAAGGTTCTTTTTCGTTTTTATCGTTGATTGGTTTCCACTGCCCCTTGGCTATTTTTTGTTTCTTTCGCCAACCGTGTTGTTCTTTTAAATAATTAATATAAGCACCTTCTACACCTACATTCCCTCTGTAATCTGAATACCCTACAGTTCTCACTGCCAAATCACCTAAAGGCCTAGCCCTTACATTTCTTTGTTCCGTAATTAACCCTCCTCTGTATTGACCTAATTTTAGAATTGGAAAAGTCTTTAATCTAGCATAATCTATATACCCTAAATCCCTAGCCAAAAACAAGTACCTGTTTTTACGCCTTTTTGCATCTCGCAAATACTTCCTATAATAAGATGATGGTTTTTTAAATAAAGCAGATAAAGAATCACTCAACGCAATATAGTTCTCATTAAAAATATCATTTTCAATAGTCACCATATCTAGTCTAACTGTATATTTTGACATGGTTGTTGCCAAAAGATTTCCACCAGTAGCATATATATTCCCTCTATTAGCAAAAATAGTATCTGTTTTGATGGTTCTTTGAACAGACATTTTTCTATAGTACGCTCCCTCAACAGATTGTATAAATCCCACTCGCACAATTAAGACAACAAACAGAACAGCTAGCACTAACACTAACCAACCTAATCTGTCTACTATGCTTTTTTCTGTGGTACTCAATTTATTCTATTTTCTTTTTTTAACGACTATCTTTACTGGAGGTTCTTCTGATGACTTTAACCCTTCTTGCTCTACTTGATCTCTTACTGTTGATTCTAACTTTAAGTGAACAACCTTGGTGGCACTATCTATATACTCCGCTTTTAACGCTCTAATTTCTTTATTAAGAACTCCTATTCTTATAATTTTCTCATCGGTTTGATGTGCACAAGTAATCATAATAATAGACATTCCTAAAATCACAAAAATGACTTTCCAGTTTTTAACAGAATCACTCTTTACTAAAAAGTCTCCTTTTAAAATCCCCGAAAAAAACTCTCCCACTCCCATTTTCTACACTTTCAATTTTGCAATTCTCAACTTGGCACTTCTAGCTCTATTATTAATTTTTATTTCCTCTTTAGTTGGTAAAATTAATCCACCTACTTTTTGCATAGGCACACTAAAGTTTCCATAAAAATCTTTTTCAGGTTCTCCTTCAAACATCCCTTTTTGAATAAATCTTTTTACCAATCTATCTTCTAAAGAATGATATGAAATCACACTTAACCTTCCTTCTTCATTCAATATACTTGGAATCTGAGTTAAGAATTCTTTTAACACCTCTAACTCTTGATTTACCTCTATTCTTAAAGCCTGAAAAATTTGTGCTAGTATTTTATGTTCTTTTGCTTTTGGCAAAAACTGAGACAACACTTCTTTTAACTGAAAACTAGTTTCTATTTTATTTTCTACACGAGCAGCTACAATTACTTTTGCCATTGCTCTACCATTTCTTAAATCTCCATACTGAAACAATATATTGGCAATATCGTCTTGCGTATAATCATTAATTATATGGTAAGCACTCACTTCTCCTTTTTGATCCATACGCATATCTAATTGCGCATCAAATCGAGTAGAAAAACCTCTTTCGGCCTGATCAAATTGATGAGACGATACTCCAAAATCTCCTAAAACACCATCTACCTTTCTAACTCCATAAAATCGTAAAAACCTTTCTATGTATCTAAAATTTTGAGGAATCAACGTAAAACGTTCATCATCTATGGCATTTTCATGTGCATCAGGATCTTGATCAAAAGCAAACAGTTTTCCACCCTCACCCAATCTTGATAAAATCTCTTTAGAATGACCTCCACCACCAAAAGTTACATCAACATAAACACCATCTGGCTTTATAGCCAAAGCATCTACACTTTCTTTTAATAAAACCGGATTATGATAACTCATCTTCTTCTGTATTTAAACCACCCATTACTTGTTCTGCCAATTCAGCAAAATCATCCATTGCACCATTAATTGCATTTTCATACAACTCCTTATCCCAAATTTCTATAATTGATACTGCCGAAGACAACACTACTTCTTTTGATATTTTAGAATATGCCAATAAATCTTTTGGCAACAACAATCTTCCAGAAGCATCTAATTCTACGTTTTTAACGCCAGCAGTGAACAATCTAATGAAATCATTGTTCTTTTTTACAAACCGATTTAGCTTACCAACCTGCCCCATTACCTTGTTCCACTCTGCCATTGGATACAACTCTAAACAAGGCTGAAACACAGAACGCTTTAACACAAACCCCTCATGCAGAACACTTTGCAACTGCTTTTTAAATGCAGATGAAAGCATTACACGACCCTTAGAGTCTGTTTTACATTCGTATGTTCCTATTAATGATTCCACTTTTTGGTATTACTTTTCAAAAATATAAAATATTTTACCACTTCTTACCACTTTTAACCACATTGTTAATAAGTTTTACCACAACAGCACAAATTCCTTATATTTTAAATATCAATTAGTTAAGAAGTCATTCTATTCGCTATAGGCTATATTTATGAATAGGTGGTTTTTTATCAAAAAAAGTTTACATTTGCAGCTAAACCTAAGCCTAGAGAATAAGCATGGAATATAACGTTAAAACCGAAGGAGAGTTTAAATACATTGAGGCCGGAGAAGGAAAAACTATTGTTGTTTTACACGGATTAATGGGAACTCTTGATGATTTTGCTGGAGTAGTAAAGCACTTCTCAAAGAACGGATATAAAGTTTTAGTACCTGAATTACCCATTTATACCCTACCCATAATTAAAACTAACATTAAAAACTTAGCCAAGTTTGTTAAAAAATTTATGGAATATAAAAATATTCCACATGCCACTCTTTTAGGTAATTCTGCAGGAGGACATGTTTCTTTATACATTACAAAGGCTTTTCCAGAATTGGTAGACTCTCTAGTTTTAACAGGTAGTTCTGGGCTTTATGAAAAAGCAATGGGAGACACTTACCCTAAGCGTGGAGATTATGAGTACATTAAAGCCAAAGCAGAAGCTGTATTTTACGATCCTAAAACTGCTACCAAAAAAATGGTAGATGATTTATTTGAAACCGTAAATGACAGAAACTGTGCTATTAGAATTTTAGCAATGGCTAAAAGTGCTATTAGACACAACATGGCCAATGACTTGCCTGATATGAAAGTACCTACTTGTTTGGTTTGGGGAAAACAAGATGATGTAACCCCACCAGAAGTAGCAGAAGAATTTAATAAATTGTTACCAAACTCTGAATTATTTTGGGTTGACAAATGTGGACATGCTCCTATGATGGAACATCCTGATCAATTTAATGAAATAGTTGCTAATTGGTTTAACAAAAACAATATAAAGTAATGCAGATCAAATCTGCTGAGTTCATCATCAGTAATTCAGAAGTCTCAAAATGTCCTTCTGAAAACATTCCCGAGTATGCTTTTATCGGTAGATCTAACGTAGGTAAATCTTCGCTAATTAACATGTTAACGGGTAGAAATAAACTAGCTAAAACATCCAGTACTCCAGGAAAAACTCAGTTGATTAATCATTTTAAAATCAATAAAAATTGGTTCCTGGTAGATTTACCTGGTTATGGTTACGCTCGTGTTTCTAAAACAACAAAGAAAGAATTTCAAAGTTTTATTACCGATTACTTTAAACAGCGCAAAGAATTAGTTTGCACTTTTGTTTTAGTAGACTCACGTCATACTCCACAAAAAATAGATGTAGAATTCATGGAGTTTTTAGCTGAAAATGAAATACCTTTTGCCATTATTTTTACCAAAACAGACAAATTAAAGCCTAAAGCAATTGTTCAAAATATTGCAAAATATGAAGCTGAAATGCTGAAAGACAGGTTTGAGTATTTTCCTACTTACTTTACCTCATCCTCTACCAGTAAAAACGGAAAAGAAGAGATCTTAAATTTTATTGACAGCATCAATCAAGATTTTAATTCAGGAAACCTGTAAACTCCGTTTGCAATGCATTCTACCAAAAACAACTTACAAATTCTTTTTGAGGACAATCATGTAATTGTAATTAACAAACGTTCTGGCGATATTACTCAAGGAGATAAAACTGGAGATAAGCCCTTAAGTGATGTTGTTAAAGAATATATTAAGGAAAAAGAAAACAAACCTGGAAACGTTTATTTAGGGGTTGTACACAGACTAGACAGACCTACTTCTGGAATTGTAATTTTTGCCAAGACCTCTAAAGCATTAGAACGATTAAACAAAGCTTTAAGAGATAAAAAAATTCATAAAACCTATTGGGCAGTTGTAAACAAACAAGACATTCCTCCACAACAAACCTTGAGACATTTTTTGGTAAAAAATCCTAAAAACAACAAATCAAACGTTTGTAAAGCCAATACACAAGGAGCTAAAGAGGCAATACTGCATTATAAAATTGTTAAGAAACTAGACAATTTTCAATTATTAGAAATTGAATTAGAAACAGGTAGGCATCACCAAATTAGAGTCCAACTATCTACTTTAGGCTGCACCATTAAAGGAGATTTAAAATACGGTGCAAAAAGAAGTAATAAAGATGGAAGTATTCATTTACACGCTCGTAAAATAGAATTTATCCATCCTGTAAAAAAAGAACCGGTAACGTTAATAGCTCCGGTTCCTGATGATGCTGTTTGGAAGAGTTGTTAAAATTAATCTTCTTTAAGACTAAGTACTCCTGTTAACAACCTATCTTCAAACTTATCAAAATAAGCATATTGTATTTTATGCTCACCCATAAAAGTAATTGATACAAATTCACTTTTATACTTTTTTAAAGTAGATGTTAGCTTCCACTTTAATTTCTCTAAAGCATTTTCATAATCATATTTTTTTAAACTGGTTTCTTCTTTATTATATCTTGAAATCTCGTTATCTCCATTAATTAAAAATTTCAGTTTTACATCTCTCGTCTCTAAATCATAAGTCATCAACGGCAATTCTACCATATAAAAACCGCCTGGCATACTCATCCTCATTGATTGTACCTGCTGCATGTTTTGCATCATTTGCTGTTGCGCATTCTGTATCATTTGTTGATGCATCATTTGGTGTTGTTGCATCATTTGCTGATGAAACTGCCAATGAAAATTATCATAATAATACGTATTCTTTAAAATATCATCTACAACCACTAATTTTTTGTCACTACCTTCTAAATCATAGATCATTAAAGATGGCACCTTAGGAATCATAATATTTGTTAGTTTTTTAGCCAACCTCTTTACATCACCACTTTCCCAAACGGCTTTATCCTCATAATCTTTTAGGTAGATATTTTCTACTGACTTTTCTATACTATCTAATGATACTATTTGAAGATTTAGTTCTGACTTATACCTTGTGATTAAATAATATTTATCATTTAACAAATAAGAATTCAAATCCTTTACGGCTTTCCCATATGGATACTCAATTGATTTTTGTTCTAAATTTTTTATCATTCCATCGGCTAAAGAAACCTTATAGATTACAGATTGTTTTTTAAAATTATAACCATCTCTTGTTAAATAAATAGCTTTATCTGTGTAATATATTCTAGATTTTTTTACCCCAATATTTTCCTTAAAATTATCGTTATTAATCACATCTAAATCAGCTTTAATGTTTAAGGAAATAGAAGTTCTCTGCTCTTTGGTAAATTCAATATCGCTAGTCTTAATATTTTGATCATCAGAAATAGTTGTTAAATAAATCTTATTATTATTAAAACTTAGAAAATAGGTTTTTGAATCTGTTGAGAACTTATAATCTGGCTTAAAGCTATGACTACTGTTTTTAACCTTATTACTATCTAAATTAAAAGTTACAATTTCGTGCCCCTTGGCAGTATCATCATCACCTTTATATCTATCTATATTAAACTTTTTTTGAGCAAATAATACTAAAATTAATTGATTTTGATACAGATGATAAGATTGCAAATCTAAACGATCTTGAGTTTTATATACTCCTTTTAAAACATTTACATCATTCTCTAAATGAAAAAGAGTAATATGGTAGTTTTTATTGTATTTATCATATTCTGAAAGCAAAGTAAAATATTCTCCCGATTTCTCTATACAGGTTACATTCCTAGGATCTAAATCTTTAGAAAACTTAAACTCTTGCGCAAAACCTAGTGAGCAAACAAGCACACTTACAAAAAACAACATTCTTTTCATGGCATTTAATTTTTCAACAAAAATAAAAAAGCCTGACTATGTCAGGCTTTTTATACATTTTATTTTACTTATTGTTTATGAACAATACTCATCGTAAGCTCCAGACAAGTTTGCTGCAATAGCTTCTGCAGAATGTCCTTCAATATGATGACGTTCTAACATATGTACCAATTGCCCATCTTTAAACAACGCAACGGCTGGTGATGATGGAGGAAAAGGAATCATAAATTCACGTGCTTTTTGCACTGCTGCACCATCTACTCCTGCAAACACAGTTCCTAAACTAGTAGGTAATTTTGCATTTTGTAAAGAAGCAATTACTCCCGGTCTTGCAGTTCCCGCAGCACAACCGCAAACTGAATTCACTACTACTAATGCAGTTCCTTCTTTTGCTATAAATGATTCAACATCTGCTGGAGATTTTAAAGCCTCTACTCCTGCCTGTACTAATTGAGCTTCCATTGGAGCTGTTAATTCTTGTGGATACATATCTATTTAATTTTTAAATTCTATTATAACAATTCTAACCATAGAACCGATATGCAAATTTAGACAATAAATATTCCAAAACCTTACAGGGTGACATATTATCAGTAAGTCAACAATATATAGATCTTATTCTTATGCTTTTTTCGACAAAAAATTAAAGCAACAATCATATATCATAATAAAAACAAACATATCACAGCATTAAATTTGCTTTTACTCCAAAACTTTAAAAAACTGATTTAAAACACTTAAAGACTGATTTTTAAGATTTAATTTTACAGACGAATTCACATAAAACAATCACAAAAACAACTGTTTAAACAAAATATTAACCCCCTAAAATTTTATTAAAATGAAAAAAATATTCTTAATTACCCTTGCTATCTTTTCATTTCATCAATCTTTTTCACAAACAAACATTACCATTTCTGATGCTGTAAATATAGCAGGTAGACAAAGAATGTTAGGACAAAGAATGGCAAAAGACAAAATTTATCTGGCAGCCGATGTTAACACTAAAGAAGCTAAAAAAGAACTGCTTTACACCATTTCAATTTTTGAAAATGGATTAAAAGTATTAAAAGATTTTGCTCCAACAGATGAAATAAAATCTAGCGTACATGAAGAGGAAAAAACCTTTAACGTATATAAAAAATATATATTAGATGACTCAAAAAGATCTTTAGAGGTGGTTGCAAATACTAACACTATATTCCTTAATATTTGCAATAATGTAGTACTTGAAATTTTAGCATACGCAAAACAAGAATCGTTAAACAATAACACTCTTAACAAAAAAGATCTGTTAATAATTCCAGAAGCAACAGGAATTGCAGGAGAGTTAAGATACCTAACCCAACGATTAACACTATACTATGCATTAAATAATTATCATATTAAAGAAGTTTCTCCTGTAGAAATAGATGGAATTATTAAAACCCTAGACAAAAACATTGATTACCTAACAGCTTTAGACATCAACACTTTAAAAATTGACGAGGAGATTAATGATATCAGAATAGATTGGTTAAAACTTAAAAAAGGAATTTACGAGAACGAAAAAATAGACTTTGACACCAAGAAGATCAATCCTATTAAACTTTACAAAATATGTAACAAAATTTTATACAAAGCCAACGTTACTGCAAAAATGTACACTGAACTAAGTCAATCTTAAAACTAACATTAGAAATATATTCTTCCGTATGATGTGCTCAATATTATTTTGAGCACATTTTTTTTATACTGACATTTTTTCCGAATATGATTAAGGCAAGATTCTTGTTTTAATTGATATCATCAACTTAAAGTTGATCTTAAGTGATTTAAAAAACCATATTACATGAAAAAATTTGCAAACTGGATTGGAGCAGGAATTGGATGGGCTGCAGGAGGCCCTATTGGAGCTGCCCTTGGGTATTTAATAGGAGCCGCACTAAAAGGAGCTACTTCTGATTATTCTGAATTCCAAACAGACAATAACAGTTATACAAGCAGAACCACACAAGCAGGAGATTTTGAAATTAGCTTACTGTTTTTAGCCGCTGTAGTAATTAAGGCTGATGGAAAAATTCTACAAAAAGAACTAGATTATGTTCGCAACTATTTTGTGCAGATGTATGGAAAAGATAGAGCCAACAATGCTTTTAAATTATTTAAAGGAATTATAAACGACACTTCTTTATCTACTCAAGAAGTCTGCACACAAATTAGAAACCATATGACGACTGAATCTCGTGCTCAGTTGGTACATTTCTTATTTGCCATTGCAAAATCTGATGGTCATGTAGCTGATATAGAAGTGCAAACTATTCAAACAATCTCTAATTATTTACACATTAATCAAGCTAGTTTTAACTCTATAAAAGCAATGTTTTATAACAATGCAGAATCTGCTTATCAAATTTTAGAGATTAGTAAAACAGCAACCAATGATGAAGTTAAAAAAGCTTACCGAAGATTGGTTAAAGAACATCATCCAGACAAATTAACACATTTGGGAGAAGAACATTTAAAAGGAGCTCAAGAAAAATTTCAAAAAATTCAGGAAGCTTACGAAACTATAAAAAAAGAAAGAGGTATTTAAAAAATGCTACCTTAACAACACAAAGACACCTTAAATTAAAAAAATTTAAAGTGTCTTTTTTATTTAAGCACAAAACAACGCTTTAATTACTATATCACAAAAAAAACAACTCATACACAGCAATATTCTTAGTTTTTACCAATATTTTTAACAACTTATATACTTTGCTTATTGTATATTTGAAATTAACTACACTAATTTTAACTAACTCCTAATATTCTTTTTTAAGATGATTTCCCCTCATAAAAAAAAATTATTGCCATTTTTTATACTCTCTCTATTCTCAACAATTATTATTGCTAACAACAACCTCCCCAAACTAACCTGTTATGATAAAAAAGATTACAGAGCTGGCAGACAAAATTGGGATATTGATATTGATAATGATGGAATTGTTTATTTTGGAAATTCCGAAGGTTTGCTATACAATATTTACGGAGAGTGGAAACTTAAAACAATGTCTGAAAAAGGAATTGTTAGAGCCGTTCTTGCCGATAACGACACTATTTGGTGTGGAGGAAAAGAGTATGGGTATTTTACAAAAAACACCGGTGACTTAATCTATCATAAACTAGGTTTATTAGAGTTTGATCAAATTTGGGATATTATTACTTTTGAAAACTCTATTGTATTCCTAACAGAAACACAAACTATTTATTACAACAAAACAGACAAATCTACCAAGGTATATAAGTTTCAACCTGGTATTTGGTCTATCACTAAATGGAGAGGAAAAATATGGAGCGTGCACAAAAACGGACAAATTGGTTATTTAGAAAACGGAAAACTAAAAAAAGCCATTACGTTAACAGAATTAATCAATATTGAAACTAGAAAGATTTTTGTTCACAATAACGAACTCTACATTGTAACTCTAGAGGGAAAGGTTTACAGTTTTGATGGAAAAAATATAAAACCTGTAATTCTTCCTGAAATTCTAAAAGGAAAAACATTATTTTCCGGAATGTCTTTTGACCATAATTCTTTTTGTTTAGCAACTATTTCCGAAGGATTTATTCGTATCAATCATAAGGGAGAAATACTAAACTCTGTTAGTGCAAAAAATGGTCTTTTAGACAATACCGTGTTATCTATGACCAACGATGAACTTGGAAACATGTGGCTTGGCTTAGATTATGGTATTGCCAAAATAGAACTTCAAGGCCCAATTAATCAAATTTTTAATGGTGCTGCAACTTATGACATTAAGAATTTTAACAACAAAACATACATTGCTACCAATAAAGGACTATACTGCAGTTCTACCAAAGATGGATTTCAATTTATGGAACACTCTGGCGGACAGGTTTGGTCTTTAAAAGAAATTAACAACGAATTATATAGCTGTAACAACAATGGCGTTTCTAAAGTAATAGCAGACAAAGTAATTCCATTATCTATTGACTATACTGGAGTTTATGATTTGGCTAATTTTGAAGGTACAAATTATTTTATATTCTCTACTTACCATGGATTGGTACTAATGAAAAAAGTAGGCAATGAATTTAACTATATCAAAAACCTTAATCTTTGGGGAAACAAAAAATTAATTTATGATAAAACCAACCGATGTATTTGGGGAGAATTTTCTGACAAAGATGTATACAAACTAAGCTTAAACTCCAATAATAATGTAGACACAAGAGGATTCTCTACCTTAATGAAGGTCTTTAACACAAAAAATGGTATTTACTTTAGTGATAATAAAAGTTTATATCAATATGCAGATGATACTTTTACCCACACGCAGCATACCTTAACAAAAACAATAGAAGGGTCTATTGATGCTATGGCTTTTAACACCAAAGGTTATTTAGCTTATATACAAAATAGAGAGGTAAAACTTAGTGTACTATTACCAGATGGTAATATACACTCCTACAACACACTATTAACATCTTTAGGTAAAAACACTATAGCTAATTTTGAATTTTTAGATTTTGACCATGACCTATTAAGACTTGCAACAGACAGAGGAGTGACTACTTTTGATATCAATTACCAATCTAACCTAAAAAAATTTAGCACTCCTGTTATATCATCATTTACAGTACTAAACAACCAAAACAAAACCTATCACCTACCTTATCCTAAAAATGGAATAGAATTGGGTTCCGGAAACAAAGATTTAAAATTTAGGTTTAGTATTAACAAATCAGATTATGATGTTGTAGAATATCGATATAAACTATATCCAAATCAAAGTAGATGGTCTGAATGGAGCCAAACAAAAAAGGAAATTTTACTACCACAAGTAAGAGGAGGAAAACACACACTTCATCTACAAAGCAAGGTAAATAGTGGAACTATTCAAGAAACCACCTTAAAATTTACCATAAAAAAACTGTGGTATCAAACGGCTTGGATTATTTTACCTGTTGGTTTTGTTATTTTACTATGGATTTTTGGAGTCATAATTATTATGTCTCGTATCAATCGTAAAAAATTAAACAAGCAAAAGAAAATATACATCAACAGAGACACGCATAAAACCTTACAATTAAAAAATGATCAGCTACTACAGTACACGGAAATTATTAGTCATAAAAACGAATTTCTAAACAAAATAAAAGATGGTTTAGAAAAAATGCGCAATACCGAAGCAAAACGCTGGGTAAACATGATTACTAATGAAGTAAACAACGAAAAGAAAGATTTTCTCTTTCACAAACTATTTTCTGAAATTCATCAAGACTTCATTAGCAGACTTACAGAAAAATATCCATCACTTACTTCAAATGACATCAGAGTACTTTCATTTATTAGAATAAATCTTGACAAAAATGAGATTTGCAACCTTATGAATATTTCTCCAAGAAGTTTAGACACCAATAGATACAGACTTAGAAAGAAATTAAACCTTGAACAAGGAACTGATTTGAATCAATTTATCAGAGATCTATAACTTTACTTTGATCCCATAAACAACTAATAACAAACAACTTAACGCCTATTGTAGTACCTATATACACACCTAAACATCCCTTGCTGTAATTTAATCAACAACAATTAGGTTGCGGTTTTACGAATACCATATATTTTTGAACATAGTTATGTGTTTAATTCATTATTTACTCCACAATAAAATGAAATATGCAAAAACTAACAATTAAATATAAAACTAAAACCCAATGAAAATTAAACTCGTATTATTTTTACTGTTGTGTTCTATTACTAAATCATTTTCACAAGATATTCTAGTTACAGGAACTATTATTTCATCAGAAGACAAACTTCCTATTATAGGAGCAAATGTAATTGTACAAAACAAAAACAGAGGTACTATTACAGACTTTGATGGAAACTATCAGATTACGGCAACTACTGGAGACAAAATAACTTATAGTTATGTAGGATATACATCACAAACAATTACTGTTGGTAAACAAAGCAACATCAACATTACTCTTAAAGGAGATGTTGCTTATTTAGAAGAAGTTGTAGTAGTTGGTTACGGAACCCAAAAGAAAAAAGAAGTTACTGGGGCGGTATCTGTAGTAGAAGCAGAAACTATTGAAAAATTAAATCCTACAAGAATTGAACAAGCTTTACAAGGACAAGTTTCCGGAGTAAATATTACCTCATCATCTGGTTCTCCTGGTAGTGGATTAGACATTCGTATTAGAGGTATTTCTACCAATGGAGACAACAAACCTTTAATTCTTGTTGATGGAAACCCTATAGAAGACTTATCTGTTATCAACCCAAATGACATTAAAAGTATCAATGTATTAAAAGATGCTACTGCTGGTATTTATGGAGTAAGAGCTGCCAATGGAGTTATTTTAATTGTTACCAAATCTGGTCTTAAAAATGCAAAAACTAAATATAGTGTTGATACTTACTACGGATTTCAACAAACAGCTAAAACCATAGATGTATTAGGTTATAAAGATTATGCTAACGTAATTAATGATGCTTATGATAACTACACATCACACCCTTTATTTTCAGCAGGAACCCACTCTAAATTTACTTCTTTGCCACAAACAGGTACAGATTGGCAAAAAGAGGTTTTTAAAACTGCTCCTATGCAAAATATTAGTTTTAATGTAAACGGGGGAACAAAAAAATCTGCTTTCTCATTTGGTTTATCCTATTTAAACCAAGACGGGATTGTAGGGTTAGACAAATCTAACTATAACAGAATAACAGCAACTGGAAATTTTCAATTAGACATTACCAAAAAATTAAAACTAACTACCGTAGCACTTTTTACGCACTCTAATAAAAACTATATGCAAGAAGGTGGTGTTGGATCAGTACTTTATAACGCCATCAACATGTCCCCTGCTCAATTAATTTATGATGAAAACATTGAGGGTGGATTTACCCAAGCAGATGGATTAGGAAACGAAATTGTAAACCCTTTTGCTCAAATACAGAATAGTTTTGACAAAGGTCAAACCAACAAAATTAGTCCAACTATTGGATTAGATTATGAACTTATTAACGGCTTAACTGTGAGCTCTAAATTTAGAATGAATTATGCTACTGTAACTGGTTTAGTAGTAACTCCTCTATTTGATTACGGAAACTCTAAAAACCCAAATACAGATGCCAGTAGTATGTCAGACAAAAAAGACACTTATTTAGACTATACCGTAGACACTTATATAAAATACGACAAAACAATTAATGACGATCACACCTTTAGTTTCCTTTTAGGTAATTCAGTTTATAAAACTACTGGAGAATACACAGGAGTTAATGGTTCAAATGTTATGTATAATGGTGTGCCCATCAACTCTTTTAAAAACGCTTCTTTAGCCAATGCCGAAGAAACTCAAAATTTTTATACCGATGAACAATTAGAAAGAGAAGAAAACACGTTTGATTCTCGCTTGCTTTCTTATTTTTTTAGAATGCAATACAACTACCAAGAAAAGTATTTACTTTCTGGTGTAATCCGTAGAGATGCTTCAAGTAAGTTCGGGCCAAAAAATAATGTAGGTTACTTCCCATCTATCTCTTTAGGATGGAATATTTCTGAAGAAAACTTCTTAAAAGATAACACTTTTATGAATGGCTTAAAACTAAGAGCTAGTTATGGTATTATTGGTAATGATAGAATTGCAGACAACAAGTGGGTTTCTTTATTAAATGGTGGAGCTATTTATGCTTCTTCAAGCGCTGCTGATAACGAAAGAGCAGATGACGAAAGAATCTATGGATTTGCCGAAGGAACATTAGGAAACCCAGAATACAAATGGGAACAACAAAAAACAGCTAACATAGGGCTAGATGCTCAATTTTTACAAAACAGACTAAGCTTTACCATAGATGCTTACAAAAGAACTACTAAAGACTTGTTATTAGCTCCTGAAATATCAGGATTGGTAGGAGCAAATTCCCCTGGAAATTATGGAGGTAGTCAATTTAGACCAACTGTAAACGCAGGAACCGTAGAAAACAAAGGATTAGAATTTCAAGTTTCTTACAAAGAAAGAATCTCTGATGATTTTCAATTCAACACTAGTTTTAATATTTCTACCATTAAAAACGAAGTTCTCTTTGTGGCTAGTGAAAATGGTTTTGAGCAAGGTGGTGGTTTTGGAATTACAGGTCAGTTTACCTCTAGAATGGAAGCAGGACAACCAATTGGCTACTTCTATGGATATCAAACTGATGGAATTTTTCAATCAAAGACAGAAGCGGATAATAGTGCTACAACCAATCAATACACCAGCGCTGGAGATTTAAAATTTAAAGATTTAAGCGGACCTGACGGAATTCCTGATGGAATTATAGATGAACACGATCGTACTTATATTGGAGACCCTATTCCGGATTTTACTTTAGGATTCAACTTTGGATTTAATATTAAAAACTTTGATTTTAACAGTTCTCTTTTTGGATCTATTGGTAATGACATGGTAAGAGATTACGAACATAGAGACGAACCTTTAGCCAACAGACCAAGTTACGCAGTAAACAGTTGGAGTCCAACAAACACAGGAAGTTCAACTCCTGCACAAAGTTTAACACAAACCCCAAGTAGCAGTAATTTTTCAGATTATTATGTAGAAGATGCCTCTTACATTAGACTTCAAAACATTCAAGTAGGATACACGTTTACAGAAAAAATCATGTCAAAAATTGGAGTTAAAAAGCTAAGATTATACCTATCCGCTAACAATCTATACACGTTTACCAACTACTCTGGATACGATCCTTCTGCAAGTTCTGGAAGCCCTATTGGAGCTGGGGTAGACAAAGGTTTTTACCCTGTTGCCAAAACCTATCTTTTTGGACTTAACCTTAAATTTTAATCACCATTATGAAAACATATCAAATAAAAAAAGCAATCATTCTAGTAGCATTTACCCTGACTACCATAGCTTGTAGTGATGATTTTGTGAATGTAGAACCCAAATTTGAAAACACTGATGAGTTTTTTAACTCTCAAGAGGATTATGAAAAAACATTAATTGGTGCTTATGATGCTTTGCAACCTACTTTTTGGAATGTATTATTAGGAGAAATAGCCTCAGACAATACTTTAGCAGGTGGAGATCCTTCTAAACTTGACGGACCAGACTCGCATTCTATAGACAACATGAATCCTACCGACAACAATACTTTATTAAGAAATATTTGGCAATGGAATTATGTAGGGTTAAATAGAGCTAACTATATTCTTGAATTTCAAGACAAAACGGATTTTAACGGAAGAGACAACATTATTGGTCAGGCTTATTTTTTAAGAGCTTACTTTGCTTTTGAACTAATCAAATGGTTCGGAAATGTACCATTACTTACTAACAATACTTCTGGAACCTTACGCATTACCAACGCTAGAATTAAACCAGGTGATCAATACACCATGAACAGAATTAAAGATATCCCTACAGGATATGCTTTAATTGAAGAAGATTTAAAAGATGCTATTAACAAATTAGACGAGACTCAACCCTTTGAATACCAAATAGGAAAAGGTGCCGCTCAAGCTTTACTAGGAAAAGTATATTTATTTCATGGTAAATACGACAATAGTAAGTTCCAAGCATCTGCAGATGTACTAAAAGATGTTATTGACAATAACATATATGATTTGGTTGCAGACTATAATCAAATTTTTGAAAATGAAAATGAAAACAACATCGAATCTCTTTTTGAAATACAATACACTAATGAAGCTGGTGTTGAATGGACATGTTTACAATGTGGGAACGGAAACGTTGCTGTAGGATATAGCGGTATTAGAGATTATCCTTCTGGAGCTCCATTTTTCTTTGCAGGGTATGGATACAATACTCCAACACAAGAAATGGTAGACCAGTTTGAACCAGGAGATTTAAGAAAAGAGGTTGCTATTTTAGATATTGTAGCATGGGCAGCCCAAAATGGATTAGACGATACTTCTTACACCTTAAGTAGAGGAGAAACAGGATACTACAATAGAAAATACATCCCTAGAAAAAAAGACTACAAAACTCACGGAAACTTTACCCTAAACAATCCTAACAATTATAGAGTTATTCGTTTTGCTGATGTATTATTAATGGCTGCAGAAGCTAATAATAAAAAAAGCCCAGCAGATGATGCTCTAGCACAAACTTATTTAAACAGAGTTCGCAGACGTGCTTTCGGTGTATCTGATACTAGTGTTGATATAACCTCTACAGGTTCTGCATTAACGGATGCTATTTACCACGAAAGACGTGTTGAACTTGTAGGAGAAGGACACCGTTTCTTTGACTTGGTAAGAACAGACAGAGCTGCTCAAACAATTACTGGATTCACTCCAAACAAAAACGAAATTTTCCCTATTCCACTGGTGGAGCTAGAACTTGCTAATGCAGTAGAAAGATGGGGACAAAACCCAAACTATTAACACTAAAATTTCTATAAACTAAAAATTAACCCCAGAATGACCTCAACCAAACTGATGCCATTCATCCCAAAAAACAAAATCATGAAAAACAAAATTACATTACTAATTGCATTCCTAGCAATTACATTAGGAAATGCTCAAAACTTAGCAGCAGGTAAAACAACAGCCTCTAGTTTTCGCGTAGAAGACCCAGTATTACCTGGCCCAACATCTGAAACACATGCTCTAGCTGTTGATGAAAATGGTGGTACACGTTGGGAATCTCAACATACAGAGTCAGAATGGTGGTCTGTAGATTTAGGAGCTTCTTATGACATAGGACAAATTATTATTAAATGGGAAGGAGCTTATGGTAAAGGATATAATATTGAGATCTCTTCTGACAATGCTACATGGTCCACAATTTACACAACCACTACTGGTGATGGAGGAACAGACGATCTTTCAGTCACAGGAACAGGTCGTTACCTAAAATTTAATGGAACTGAAAGAGGATTACCTCCATACGGATATAGTTTTTTTGAATTTGAAGTCTATGAATATGTAGATGCTACCATTGATGCCAACTTAAGCGACTTAACCGTAAACGGAACAACTGTAAGTTCTTTTTCATCATCTAAAACAACTTATAACATTGAGTTACCTGTTGGTACTAGCACTGTTCCAACAGTTGTAGGAACAACCAAACAATCATCTCCTGCAAGTGCTGTAACCACAAATGCTAATTCATTACCTGGAACAAGCACAGTACTTGTAACCGCACAAGATGGCACTACCACAAAAACATATACCTTAAACTTTACTGTTGATAAAGAAAATTTAGCACTAAATAAAACCGCAACAGCTTCTAGCTCTGCAGGAGAAGGATACCAAGAAAGCTACGCTTTTGATGGAAATACGGGAACTCGCTGGGGAACACCTAGTCAGGGAGTATTAGAAGAAGGTAACAACGGAACACCTGAATGGATTTATGTAGACCTTGAAGATACTTATAGTTTAACCGGTGTAAACTTAAACTGGGAAGGAGCTTATGCTACAGATTACCTAGTACAAGTCTCTAGCAATGCAAACGACTGGACAACTGTACACACTCAAGTTGGTGGTGACGGTAGTATTGATGACATCTCTTTTACAGAAACCAGTGGTCAATATGTAAGAATCTATGCTACAAAAAGAGGACTTGGCGACTACGGTTACAGCTTATGGGAAGTTGAAGTTTACGGAACAGCAGGAGAAACTTTAAGTTTTGACAATGTTCAAGATAGTGATTTTTCAGTATCCCCTAACCCAACTACCGGACTTTTAAACATTAATTCAAACACCACAATTGATTATGTGCAAGTATACGACATTAGCGGAAGAAGTCTTTTAAACACAACCTCAAACACAGTTGATTTAAGCAACCTTAATAATGGAATTTACATTTTAAAAATAGAAACAAACGGAGTTGTAAAAACTAAAAAAATAATAAAGAAGTAGTTATTTAATAGTTAGTAGTCATGTTAAGAGACTGCTCCCCCTTATGCAGTCTCTTAATAATGAGCAAATCCAATATTACCGAGCCTAAAAACTCAAACAAACATAATTATCAATTTAAATATTTAAATCATGACTAAAATCAAATTTTTATTAATTACCCTTTTTTGTGCAGTTATATCATTTCAAACAACAAGTTGTAGTAGCGGAGATGATGGTGAAGACATTGGAGGAGGAGTTCCAGCTACTGGAATTTCAATAAATAACACAACCTTGAGCCTTGAAGAAGGAGAAACAGCAACCTTAGCAGCTGTAGTTAAACCATTAGATGCCTCTGGAACCGTTACATGGAGCTCATCAAGTGCTGCTGTAGCTACTGTAGACAGTAACGGATTGGTTACTGCTGTAAAAGAAGGAACTGCTTCTATAGCGGCTGCCATAGGTACATTTACGGCTATTTGCGAAGTAACAGTTACTAAAGAAGTAATTGTTGTTGATGACGAAACCTTAGACGGTAGCGATTATTATGTAATTCAATTAGATGAAAACTCATACAATACCATTTCTACAAAAGTGACTCATGACTTACGTACTGATAATGATACTAAAAACTTATATGTTTGGGAAAACACATTTACTGGTGGTAACTCTGTAGGATCAAACTTTTATGGGTTAGATCAAGATTGGATTAGCATGGTTGTTGGAAATGTAGGTTGGTCTGGAGCTGGATTTAATGTAGCAGCAACTTATGGAGACATAGATATGACTAATTTATTTGACAATCCATCTGATTACTATTTACATATTGGTCTTAAAACAGGACAAGCTGCAGGATCGTATTTATTTATTTTAACAGACGGACAAGCAGAAGCAAAAATTGCTATTGGAAACGATTTTGATGACAATGGTACAGTATACACATCATATGCTCCATTAGTAAGAGATAACACATGGAACAGTATAGAAATTCCTGTAACTCATTTAAACACTTTAGGATTGTATTTTAATGAACCTTTCCAGGATGTTAACATTTTAGCTGTATTAGCTGGTGGTACCCAAGGAACTACTTTTGATATGGATGCGGTTTTCTTTTACAAAAAAGGAAACTAAAAATGAAACACTCAATTTTAGGAGGAGCAAAAACTCCTCCTAAAATTAACACAATCACTTATTCAACCTCTTGAAAAACCCTATACCAATGCATATCAGATTTTTATTCTTAATAGCCATACAATGTGTTTTTTTCTCCTGTTCAGGTAACTCAACAGATAGTGGAGAAGACATTTCTGCAGTAGAACTAAAACTAAACAGTAATGAGCTAACCATGAATGTTGGAGACGAGCAAACATTAACTGTAACACAAGCTCCTGCTTCTAATGAAAACTTAGTTTGGACATCAGACAATCAAGTAGTAGCAACTGTTTTTAATGGTATTGTTACAGCACAACAAAGTGGTACAGCAACCATTACTGCTAGTCTAGGAGATTATTCAGCAGAATGTGTTATTACTGTAGCAGAACGAGTTTATGAATTGGTTTGGTCTGATGAATTTGATGGAAATTCATTAAACGAAGACAACTGGACTTATGAAATTAACGGTAATGGAGGAGGAAATCAAGAGGCACAATATTACACAGATAGATCAGAAAACCTTCGTGTAGAAAACGGTTTACTGACTATTGAAGCAAGAAAAGAAAGTTATAATGGTCGTGAATACACCTCTGCTCGAATCATATCAAAAGACAAACAAGATTTTGCCTATGCCAAAGTAGAAGCTCGCTTAAAAGTACCTAGCGGAAGAGGTACATGGCCAGCACTTTGGATGCTTGGTTATGGAGGATGGCCACGTGCAGGAGAAATTGATATTATGGAACATGTTGGCTACGAACCAACCAAATTCCACACAGCTTTACACACCAAAAACAAAAACGGCTTAACAGGTCAGAATTTTCATGCAAGTCAAGATTTAGGAGTAAATGTAGCCGATGAATTCCATGTAATTACTATGGAATGGGTTGAAAAAGAAATTTTTGGATACGATAGAATCCACATTTATGTAGATGGTGTAAAAACCCAAACATTTGGAGAAACTGCACAGTTACAAGAATCAGAAGACTGGCCATTTAACAAAGAATTTTTCTTTATTATAAACTTAGCCATTGGTGGTCAATGGGGAGGATCTCAAGGAATTGATGACACCATGTTTGACAACCCTGTGTTATATCAAGTAGATTACGTTAGAGTATATCAACTAAAGTAGATAGAAATCATAAAACACAACAAATGAAATTAATTAATTTAACGTTGATATGGTTTGCCACAAGCTCCTTCTTTTTTAGTTGTTCTAACGAAACCCCAACTAGCGACAACTACACTCCAAAAGAAGCCGTGTTACAAAAGAGAAGCCCAAAAAGAGGTGTTTCTTTTGACTACCAATACATTAACGATATAAATGTTTTAGCCAAAGGAATGTCTTGGTCATACAATTGGGGAACATCATACAATTCAATTTTCAATGAAGCAATTGATCAAAACCAAATAGATTATTGCCCAATGGCATGGAATGGCATTAACAAAGATGCATTACGAACTTATGTAAACAACCATCCTAATTGTGAATATTTACTTGCTTTTAACGAACCTAATTTAACAGATCAAGCAAATATGACTCCCACTGAGGCAGCAGCAAAATGGGGAGATATAAAATCTATAGCTGATGAATTAAATCTTAAAATAATTTCACCAGCCATGAACTACGGAACACTTGCCAATTATAGTGACCCAATTAAATGGTTAGATGAATTTTTTACTCTAATTCCAATAGATGATATTGATGGAATTTCTATACACTGTTATATGCCAAGTGCCTCATCATTAAAATCATATGTAGAACGTTTTAAAAAATATGGAAAACCCATTTGGCTAACTGAATTTTGTGCTTGGGATGGATTAAATCAAAATACCTTTAACCCAGAAGGACAACAAAAACATTTATGTGATGTATTTAACTATTTAGAAAGTGATCCTGATGTTTTTAGATACGCTTGGTTTATTCCAAGAGCAGGAAATGTAGATGCTTTTCCATATATGTCACTATTAACAAGATCATCAGAAGGAACCTTAACAGAATTAGGAAACATTTTTGTACAAATATCATCACAAGACAAAAACACCTATTATGTAGAACAACAAGTAGTAGAAGCAGAACATTATAGCTCTATTAGTATTGCTGACGGTTTAAATGGAGGATGGACAACTGGACCTCGTGTAAAAACCACTACAGATCCACCAAATGAATCTTTAGAACTTTATGATTTTTTACCTCAACAATGGGTAGAGTACCAATTTGACATAGATCAAACTAAAGATTTTATACTTGAATTACGATATGCTTGTTTTGTAGATTCTGAAATAAATATTGAAGTAGATGGAAAGCTAGAAACTACTTTTTTACTAGAAAACACTGTAAAAGAATTTATTTGGAACAATGCAGAAATTCCAATAGAATTAACCTCAGGAAAACACACCATTAGAATTTTTCTAAACAAAGGAAAATTTCATTTAAACTGGTTAAAAATCAAGTAATAATTAATCTATAACATATAGTTTTTAGAGTATTGTTTTTATTGCAGTATTAACCACTTTGGTTAATTACTATGGCATTGTATTGACCAAAATGTTAAAAATACTCCAACAACTACTTACTTATAAAAATATAAACCAATAAAGAATAACATTATGACTTTTAACCCTCTAAAAAGAATAGCATACATCTCTATTGTTTGCACAATAGGATTGTCATTTTTGTTTTTTGCTAAACTACCTAAAAAAGCAGATGAATATAAATCAACTGTTTATACAACTGCTCACAACACAGATTTTAAACTTAGCAAAACCAATAGTTTAACTTTTGAAAAAGTAAAACAAGCTCTAGAAACGGAAATTACCATTGTGGTAGACCCATCAAAACAATTTCAATCTTTATTAGGAATTGGTGGAGCTTTAACAGATGCCTCTGCCGAAACATTTTCCAAACTTTCAGAACAAACCCAAAATAAAATATTAGAATCTTATTTTGACACAGAAAAAGGAATTGGATATTCTTTAGGAAGAACCTCTATTCATAGTTGTGATTTTGGAAGTGAAAGTTTTACCTATATAAAAGAAGGAGATGTTGATTTAAATACATTTTCTATAGATCATGATCAAAAATATCGATTGCCATTTATTAAAAAGGCGATTGACAAAGCAGGAGGTAAATTAACATTTTATGTAAGTCCATGGAGCCCTCCGGCTTTTATGAAAACCAATAATAATATGCTAAAAGGAGGTAAATTAAAACCTGAATATTATCAACCTTGGGCAAACTATTATGCAAAATTCATCAAAGCATATGAGAGCGAAGGAATTCCAATTTGGGGCTTAACCATACAAAATGAACCAATGGCTGTGCAAGTATGGGAATCTTGTATATACACAGCGGAAGAAGAAAGAGACTTCTTAAAAAATTACTTAGGACCAACTTTAGAAAAAGAAGGTTTGGGTGATAAAAACATTGTGGTATGGGATCATAACAGAGATTTATTATACCAAAGAGCCTCCACTATTTTTAGTGATCCTGAAGCAGCTAAATACGCTTGGGGTTCTGGATTTCATTGGTATGAAGACTGGAAAGATGGTATTCCCATGTACAACGAAGTTAAAAAAGCAAACGAATCTTATCCCGATAAAAAATTACTTTTTACCGAAGGTTGTAACGAAGGATTTGACATTAAAAGAATTGAAAACGAAGATCCAAAACTTGCAGAACGCTACGGAAAATCTATGATTAACGATTTTAACAACGGTACCGTAGGTTGGACAGACTGGAATATTTTATTAGATCAAACAGGAGGACCAAACCATGTAGGAAACCTTTGTTTTGCTCCTTTACACGCAAACACAGAAACCGATGAACTATTGTTTACCAATTCATTTTATTATATAGGACACTTTTCAAAGTTCATTCGTCCTGGAGCAAAAAGAATTGCCAGCGCATCTAGTAGCAATCAAATTCTTTCTACAGCATTTTTAAACACAGATGGAAGTATTATTATTGTTGCTTTAAACCAAGGAAACGTTGAGAGGGAATTTAGTTTACAATTAAATTCAAGAATGGCAAAAACTACTGCTTTAGCCCACTCTATCCAAACAATTGTATTAACTCCTTAACAAAAGAGTATTATTTTTTTTCTTCATATTTTTAAGAGATGTTTCTATAAACATAGACACATCTCTTTTTTATTCCCTAAATTCTTAAAACACAAGGAGAAAATCCTGTTGTGATTCATCAATTAAAACCGTAATTTCGCAGTCCAAATTGAATACCCAATAAAATGAGTGCAAACTTTAAAGAACACAAAGGATTAAGTTTAACCAATATTGCATCAGAAACACTTAAGTTTTGGCAAGAAAACAACATCTTTCAAAAAAGTATTGATGCTAGGGAAGGAAAAGAACCATATGTGTTTTTTGAAGGGCCTCCATCTGCAAACGGATTGCCAGGAATTCATCACGTTTTAGGGAGAACTATTAAAGATGTTTACCCTCGTTTTAAAACCATGAAAGGTTTTAAGGTACAACGTAAAGCAGGATGGGATACTCATGGTTTACCTGTAGAATTAGGTGTTGAAAAAGAATTAGGGATTACCAAAGAAGATATTGGCACAAAAATATCTATTGAAGAATACAACATTGCTTGTAAAAAAGCAGTGATGAAATATACAGACATCTGGAACGATTTAACCGAACGTATTGGTTACTGGGTAGATATGGAAAATCCATATGTAACCTATAAACCAAAATATATGGAAACTGTTTGGTGGTTATTGGGTCAGATTTACAAAAAAGATTTAATTTACAAAGGATATACCATTCAGCCTTATTCGCCTAAAGCTGGAACAGGATTAAGTTCTCATGAAATTAATCAACCTGGAGCGTATCAAGATGTTACAGATACTACTATTGTTGCTCAGTTTAAAGCTATTAAAGAAACACTTCCTGCTAGTTTACAAAACTTAGCCGAAGTACATTTATTAGCATGGACAACTACTCCATGGACTTTACCAAGTAACACAGCCTTAACCGTAGGGCCAAAAATTGAGTATGTTTTAGTAAAATCATACAACCAATATACTTTTGAACCTATCAACGTTATCTTGGCTAAAAACTTAGTTGGAAAACAATTTGGAAAAAAGTTTGCTGCTGTATCAACTGAGGAAGAACTACAAACTTATAAGCAAGGAGATAAAAAAATACCATTTTTAGTTGGAGAAACATTTTTAGGTAAAGATTTAGAAGGGATTAAATATGAACAATTATTGCCTTGGGCATTGCCATATGAAAATCCTGAAAATGCTTTTAGAGTAATTACTGGAGATTTTGTTACTACCGAAGACGGAACAGGTATTGTACACACAGCTCCTACTTTTGGTGCAGATGATGCTTTTGTAGCTAAAAATGCTACTCCAGAAGTACCACCGATGTTGGTTTTAGATGAGAATGAAAACCCAGTTCCTTTAGTAGATTTACAAGGGAAATTCAGATCACAAGTAGGACCTCATGCAGGAAAATACGTAAAAAACGAATATTACAATGATGGCGAAGCTCCAGAAAAATCTGTAGATGTAGAAATTGCCATTCAACTAAAAGAAGAAAACAAAGCTTTTAATGTAGAAAAATACAAGCACAGTTACCCACATTGTTGGAGAACTGACAAGCCTATTTTATACTACCCATTAGATTCTTGGTTTATAAAAGTTACGGAGGTTAAAGACCGTATGCACGAATTAAACGAAACCATTAACTGGAAACCTGAATCTACCGGAACAGGTCGTTTTGGAAACTGGTTAAAAAATGCAAATGACTGGAACTTATCTCGTTCTCGTTATTGGGGAATTCCATTGCCTATTTGGAGAACCGAAGATGGTACAGAAGAAATATTGATTAGTTCTGTTGAAGAATTAAAAGCTGAAATAGAAAAAGCCAAAGCTGCAGGAATTGAAAACCCTACAAGTTTTGATGCTTTTGAAGTTGGAAACATGTCTGATGAAAACTACGATAACATAGACTTACATAAAAATGTAGTAGATGCTATCACCTTAGTTTCTCCAAAAGGACAGCCTATGAAACGTGAAGCAGACCTTATTGATGTTTGGTTTGATTCTGGTGCTATGCCATACGCACAACAACATTATCCTTTTGAAAACAAAGAATTGATAGACAACAGAGAATTCTATCCTGCTGATTTTATTGCAGAAGGAGTAGATCAAACTCGTGGTTGGTTCTATACTTTACACACCATTAGCACCATGGTTTTTGACAATGTTGCTTATAAAAATGTGGTATCAAACGGATTGGTTTTAGACAAACACGGTAAAAAAATGTCTAAGCGTTTAGGAAATGGTATTGACCCGTTTACAACAATGGATCAGTATGGACCCGATGCAACACGTTGGTACATGATTTCTAATGCAAATCCTTGGGATAACTTAAAATTTGACTTAGAAGGAGTAGATGAAGTAAGACGTAAATTCTTTGGAACATTATACAACACATATTCTTTCTTTACTTTATATGCTAATATTGATGGATTTAAATATGCAGAAGCAGACATCAAATTAGAAGATAGACCCGAAATTGATCGTTGGATTTTATCAGAATTAAACACATTAATTTTAAAGACTGATAAATTTTATAATGAATACGAGGCCACAAAAGCTACTCGTGAAATTCAGAACTTTGTTACCGAGAATCTATCAAACTGGTTTGTACGTTTAAGCAGAAGACGTTTCTGGAAAGGAGACTATGGAACTGATAAAATATCAGCTTATCAAACATTGTATACTTGTATGTTAACTGTTGCCAAGTTAAGTGCTCCTGTAGCTCCGTTTTTTATGGATAATCTTTACAAAGATTTAACATCAGCAACACATACAGAGAGCTATGAGTCAGTACATTTGGCCGAGTTTCCAAAAGCAGATATTTCTGCTATAGATGAAAACTTAGAACGCAAAATGCAAAAGGCTCAACAAATATCATCAATGGTATTGTCTTTACGTAAAAAGGAAATGATTAAAGTACGTCAACCATTACAAAAAATCATGATTCCCGTATTAGACAAACAGCAAAGAGAAGATATTTTAGCGGTTCAGGATTTAATATTATCTGAAGTAAATGTTAAAGAAATTGATTTACTAGACGATGCTTCTGGAGTATTAGTAAAGAACATTAAGCCTAATTTTAAAGTTCTAGGACCTCGTTTTGGAAAAAACATGAAGTTGGTAGGTGCTGAAATTCAAAAATTTACGCAAGAAGATATTGCTAAATTAGAGCGAGAAGGTAAAATTAGTGTTAACATTGAAGAAAATTTAGTAGATTTAACACTAGAAGAAGTTGAAATAAGTTCACAAGATATTGAAGGTTGGTTAGTTGTAAATCAAGGAGGATTAACAGTTGCTTTAGACGTAACTATTTCTGATGATTTAAAAAACGAAGGAGTGGCTAGAGAATTGGTTAACAGGGTACAAAACCTGAGAAAAGATTCTGGTTTAGAGGTTACAGATAAAATTAAATTATCTATCCTTGTTAATGAAGTTTTAGAAAAAGCAGTAAACACAAACCAAGTATATATCAAAAGTGAAACTTTAACTAATGAATTAGAATTTGTAAATGAACTAAGTAATGGTTTAGATATTGAATTCGATGATATAAAAAGTAAAATATTCATACATAAAATCTAAAAAGTTATGGCAACGGCAGATGAAAAAGTAGTATACAGCGATAAGGACTTGGCTGAGTTTAAAGAAATTATTCTTAAAAAAATTGAACGTGCTAAAAATGATTTAGAGATCTTAAAAAGCTCTTATAAAAACGGGAGTTCTAACAATACAGACGATACGTCTCCACAGTTTAAAGCTTTTGAAGAAGGATCTGAAACCATGTCTAAAGAAGCAAACGTGCAATTGGCTATTCGTCAAGAAAAATTTATTCGTGATTTAAAAAACGCATTATTACGTATAGAAAATAAAACTTACGGAATTTGTCGTGCCACAGGAAAATTAATTAGAAAAGAACGATTAAAATTAGTACCTCATGCAACTTTAAGCATTGATGCTAAAAACGCAGAAAACAAATAATAAAAGGAATTCCTTTTTAAATTGCCATATAAAAAGTTTGTAATTTCGATTGCAAACTTTTCTTTTTACCACTGACATGAACACAAAAAAATCTATTCTACTTATCGTTATTGTTTTATTAATAGATCAAATTAGTAAAATATACATCAAAACCAATTTTCAACTAGGAGAAGAAATTTACGTTTTTGATTGGTTTAGAATTCACTTTATAGAAAACAATGGAGCTGCTTGGGGAACTGAATTAGGAGGAAGAACAGGGAAACTTATTTTAACTTTATTTAGACTATGTGCTATTGTTGGAATAGGTTATTGGTTAAGGAAAAGTATTAAAGAAAAAGCCCACAACTTATTAATTATTTCAATTTCTTTAATTTTTTGTGGAGCCTTAGGAAATATTATAGACTCTGTATTCTACGGAGTACTATTTACCGATTCTTACGGACAATTGGCTACTTTAGATACAGCGAATGCCTATGGTGATTTATTTCATGGTAAAGTGGTTGATATGCTGTATTTCCCTATTTGGCAAGGAAATCTTCCTGAATGGATCCCTGGTGTAGGCGGAAATTATTTTACTTTTTTTAATGCCATTTTTAACGTTGCCGATAGTGCTATTACCATTGGAGTAATGATTTTATTGTTTTTTAGTAAAACTGTTTTTCCTAAAAAATAATACTTTTTAAACTGTATTATTTTCTTAAACTACAAACTAAGATATTCTTAAATAAAATATATTTTAATTAATTATTTTGAGAAATAAATATTAATTGTAATATTGCAATATAGAAAACAATAAGATGGGATTAGTAAAAACAGAAATATTTACAGACAAACAAAATGAGATTGCTCGTTTTGCAAAAGCTTTTGCTCATCCTGCTAGAGTAGCAATACTACAGCATTTATTTAAAATTAATTCTTGTGTTTGTGGAGATTTAGTTAACGAAATTGGATTGGCACAACCTACCATTTCTCAGCATCTTAAAGAATTAAAAAACTTAGGCCTAATAAAAGGAAGCATAGAAGGAACAAGTGTTTGTTATTGTATAGACACTGAAAATTGGTCTAAAATGAAACAAGTAATGGCTGTGTTCTTAGATCAAGATCTTTCTCAAAAAACTTGTTGTTAAAAAAATTTGCATGTATTAATCGTAAAATCGCAATAAACAGATATGAAAATTTCAGAAGTAAAATCAGTATTAAAAGAATTAAACACCATTGCATTTCAATTGCCAGACAATACTTTGGTGCCTAATCATTTTCACGTAACAGAAGTAGGAAAAATAACCAAACATTTTATAGACTGTGGAGGAACCGTTCGTAAGGAAGAAGTGGTAAACTTTCAGCTATGGAGTGCAGATGATTATGACCACAGGTTACACCCAGAAAAATTATTAAACATCATTGAATTATCAGAAAAAACACTAGGTATAGAGGATTTAGAAATTGAAGTAGAATACCAAGCAGAAACCATCGGTAAATTTGGTTTAGATTTTAACGGAACAAATTTCTTATTAACTAGTAAACAAACAGATTGTTTGGCAAAAGACAATTGTGGAATTCCAGAACCAGCACTAAAAACCATTCCTGTAGCAAACAACAATTCTAGTTGTACTCCAGGAGGAGGATGTTGTTAACTAATAAAACTAAAACATATATAATGATTACTACTAAAACAAATGTATTTGATAAAATACAACAAACCATTGAAACTTTACAACCAGAAAGTATTTCTAAGGAACGTAAAGAAACACTACAACCTTTAGTTGATTTTATTCAATCTAAAGCAAAAAACAACCAAGACATCCGCATCAATTTTATTTGCACACACAATTCAAGAAGAAGCCACTTGTCTCAAGTTTGGGCACAAGCAATGGCATCCTATTTTGGAATTAAAAACGTTTCTTGTTACTCTGGAGGAACAGAAGCAACAGCACTTTTCCCTAAAGTGGCAGAAATATTAGAAAATAATGGATTTCAAATTCAAAAACTTTCTGAAACAGACAATCCAGTATATAGTATTAAATACACACAAAATGCTCATCCTATTATTGGTTTTTCTAAAAAATTAGATGATACTTTTAATCCTGAAGGAGAATTTGCTGCAATAATGACTTGTTCTCAAGCAGATGGTGGATGTCCTTTTATTGCAGGAGCAGAAAAACGTATTCCTATTACTTTTGAAGACCCAAAGGCGTTTGACAATACTCCACAACAAACTGAGAAATACAATGAGAGAAGTTTACAAATAGCAACAGAAATGTTCTATGTTTTTTCTCAAGTAAAATCTTAAAAATTATTCATCATGAAAAAACTAGGCTTTTTAGATAGAAATCTAACATTGTGGATTTTTACAGCCATGATTATTGGTGTTGGTATAGGATATTTTGTACCAACTTTTCCAGATCTAATAAATTCGATGAGCAGCGGTACTACAAATATTCCCATTGCCATTGGATTAATTTTAATGATGTACCCTCCTTTAGCTAAAGTGAATTATTCGCTATTGCCAAAGGTATTTAGAAACACCAAAATACTTTCTATCTCTTTAATCCTTAACTGGATTATTGGACCTGTATTGATGTTTGTATTGGCCATCACTTTTTTACGTGATTATCCAGAATACATGGTCGGGTTAATTTTAATTGGTTTAGCACGTTGTATTGCCATGGTTTTGGTGTGGAACGACCTTGCCGAAGGAAGTAGTGAATACGGAGCAGGATTGGTAGCTTTAAATAGTGTTTTCCAAGTATTTGCTTATAGTTTTTATGCTTGGCTATTTATTACTGTTTTACCTCCATATTTTGGTTTTGAAGGAGCTATTGTAGATATTTCCGTAGCAACTATTGCAGAAAGCGTGGCCATTTATTTAGGAATTCCTTTCTTATTAGGAATATTAAGTAGAGTGTTCTTAGTAAAGTTAAAAGGTGAGGAATGGTATAATACCAAATACATTCCAGCAATCTCTCCATTAACCTTAATTGCATTGTTATTTACCATTGTAGTAATGTTTTCTTTAAAAGGAGAGTTAATTGTACAAATTCCTATGGATGTACTAATTATTGCAATTCCGTTATTATTATACTTTACTTTAATGTTTATCATTGGTTTCTTTTTTACCAAAGCAACAGGAGCAGAATATGATAAAACAGCATCAGTAGCATTTACAGCAGCCGGAAATAATTTTGAATTGGCTATTGCAGTAGCTATTGCCGTTTTTGGACTGAATTCAGGACAGGCTTTTGCAGGAGTTATAGGTCCTTTAGTAGAGGTACCTACATTGATATTATTAGTTAAAGTGTCTTTTTGGTTAAGAAAAAAGTATTTTCCAAAAATCACCAACTAACATACAAACAAAAAGAGGTTCTCTGAAAAGTTTTAGAAAACGTCATTCTGAATTTAGTTCAGAATCACAACACACTGTTAAACAGTAGTTATGAGAAATTGAAACAAGTTCAATTTGACGAAATTTTTACTTTTTAAACAACCTCTTTTTGTTTATAACAAGTTATTTTATTTGGCTTTGTTTAACCAAACTCCCATGTTTACTTCTGCATCTATAATAGATTTTAAATCAGCTATGGCAACACGTTTTTGTTCCATAGTATCTCTATGACGAATAGTTACCATGTTATCATCTTTCGTTTCATAATCTACAGCAATACAGAATGGAGTTCCATTTGCATCTTGACGACGATATCTACGACCAATAGCATCTTTTTCATCGTAAGTAACGTTGAAATCAAATTTTAATTGATCAAAAATATCTTTAGCAATCTCTGGCAATCCATCTTTTTTAACCAATGGTAAAATAGCCGCTTTGTTTGGAGCTACCACTGCTGGTAATTTTAAAACTGTTCTTGAGCTTCCATCTTCTAATTCTTCTTCTTGTAAAGAATTAGAGAAAACCGCTAAAAATAATCTATCTAAACCAACAGAAGTTTCTACTACATAAGGAATGTAGTTTTCGTTGATTTCATTATCAAAGTATTGAATTTTCTTTCCAGAAAATTCTTGATGTGCTTTTAAATCGAAATCTGTTCTTGAGTGAATTCCTTCTAATTCTTTAAATCCAAAAGGGAATTTAAATTCAATATCTGCAGCAGCATCGGCATAATGAGCCAATTTATCATGATCGTGGAAACGGTAATTATCCATTCCTAAACCTAAAGACAAATGCCATTTTAAACGAGATTCTTTCCAAGTCTCATACCATTCTTTTTGAGTTCCAGGGCGTACAAAAAATTGCATTTCCATTTGTTCAAACTCACGTTGACGGAAAATAAACTGACGAGCCACAATTTCGTTACGGAAAGCTTTTCCTGTTTGTGCAATACCAAAAGGAATTTTCATTCTTCCAGTTTTTTGCACATTTAAAAAGTTTACAAAAATACCTTGCGCTGTTTCTGGACGTAAATACAAATCAGTAGCGTGCTCTGCAGAAGCTCCTAATTTTGTACCAAACATTAAATTAAATTGCTTTACATCTGTCCAACTTTTAGAACCAGACAAAGGACAAGAAATTCCTAACTCTTCTATCAATGCTTTTACATCGGCTAAATCTTCATTTTCTAAAGATTTTCCCATTCTAGCTAAAATAGCGGCACCTTTTTCTTTGTATTCTAAAACACGAGGATTGGTAGCTAAAAATTGTTCTTTATCAAAAGAGTCTCCAAAACGTTTTTCTGCTTTCTTAACTTCTTTTTCTATTTTATCATCATACTTAGCAACATAATCTTCTATTAAAACGTCTGCTCTGTATCTTTTTTTAGAATCTTTATTATCTATTAAAGGATCATTAAAAGCATCAACATGACCTGAAGCTTTCCAAGTGGTTGGATGCATAAATATTGCAGCATCTAATCCTACAATATTATCATGCATTTGCACCATGGCTTTCCACCAGTACTCACGTAAATTTTTCTTTAACTCTACTCCGTTTTGTGCGTAGTCATATACTGCACTCAACCCATCATAAATCTCACTAGACTGGAATACGTATCCGTATTCTTTTGCATGAGAAATAACCTTCTTAAATTGATCTTCTTGTTTTGCCATTACGCAAAAATATAAAAGCTTTTTGTATTATAATTATTCTATTCTAAAATCTACTTATTTTATTTAAAAAACACCTAAAAAGCTACTTTTTAAAACAAAAGATTCACTTGCCAACAAACCATCTAGACTATAAAACTCTAAAGTATAAGTCCCTTTGTCCAAAACAACGTCTTGCAAAGAAATAATATCACTTACAGGCATGGTTTCACCGTTTAAAACCAATCTTGTTCCATCTGTAAACTTTTTTAGTGTTCCGTTGTATAAAAATTCCCCGTTTGATTTGATGATAATTCCATCAGCATTTTTTAACACATAAAACACATCACATTCCACATTTGTTAATGCTTTATTGTTTAACACATTGTATTTTACCTGAATTCCATTTGCTTTCTTATATCGGTTGGTTTCTTTTATTTCTCCAGATTTTTCTTCTTCTACAGCGTAAACTTCAACTTTTGAAATCTGGATTTTAGTTGCCTCAGACAATTTTAAAGACAGTTCTTGGCTTTGTAATTTTTCTGCGTTTAATTCCGATTTGGTTACCGCAATAGTTACCATTAAACTATCATTTAAAGTTTTAATAGAATCTAAACTTTTAAACAAAAGTTTGTTGTTTATTTTAACCCCTTCTAAGGAGGCTCTCAAGGTTTGTAAGGCTTTAAAACTATTTTCTTGTGAACTATCTAATTTGGTTTTAAGTTTTTTTACTTCATCCTTAGATTTTTCTAACTGAGCTCTGATTCCTTTTAATTTTTCATTGGCTTCATTAAAATCTTTAGTAATGGCTATATTTTGCTCTTGATTAACACTTAAATCTTGCAAAGTGATATCTAGCTCTTTTTTTAGTGCTTGCTTTTCATCCTGAATAGCCTGCTTATAAGCATTGTTTTCATTGGTTATTTTAAAGTTATACACTATAAAACCAATAATAACTAACAGCAAAATTGCTATTAAAATATTTTTAGTGTTTTTCATAAATCATAAATTTTAATTTGTCAGAAACTAGTCTAAAAATATTGTTTATTTTTAACATAAAAGCTATGAATCTTTTGAAAGATTTAAGAGACCTATTTGTACCTAATAGATGTTTACATTGTAAATGTATTATTGCTTCAAACCAATCTTTTTTATGTCTTGACTGCCAACATCAACTAGAATTTACATCGTTTATACCTTACCACAACAACCCTTTAGAAAAGTTGTTTTTAGGTAAAGTTGATATTTGTGAAGCTGCTTCTTTATATTTTTATCAAAAAGGAAGCCCAATACAAACCTTATTAAAACACTTAAAATACAAGGGGCTACAAGAGTTTGGCTTGAATGCAGCGCTAACGATTATTAACGAATTAAAAACCTGTTCTAGGTTTAAAAATATTGATGTTGTAATTCCAGTGCCTTTGCATCCGAAAAAAGAAAAAAAGAGAGGTTATAATCAGGTTGATGTTTTAGCTAACACCCTAGCTAACCACCTAAATGCCAAATATATTAAAGATGGTATTCTTAAAACAGAAAACAACAAATCACAAACCAAGCAAAACAAGGAAGAACGTCATAAAAGTGTTAAAAATTTATTTAAATCTAACCCAAAATATCATTTCAACAAACAACATATCTTGCTGATTGACGATGTTTTAACAACTGGATCTACCTTAATTTCTTGCGCTAAAGCTCTTAAAGAGTTAAACAATGTTAATATCTCTATTATTACCATTGCATGTGTTGTTTAATTATCACAAAAAAACAGTTTCTTTGTAGCATATATTTATGAAAAAAATTATAGCCATTTTATTTGTTATCCTAGCACTTTTTTTAACAAGTTGCGCTAGAATGGGTAGCCCTACAGGAGGACCAAAAGATAGTATTCCACCTGTGATGGCTATTGCTAAACCTGCAAATAAAACAACTTCTTTTAATTCAGAAAAGGTAATTATTCTTTTTGATGAGTATATAAAATTTGAGAAACTAAATTCTCAATTAATTATTTCTCCGCCTATGGAGAAGAAACCTATTATAAAACCTGAAATTGGTGTTTCTAAAAAAATTAGCATTGAGTTTTTAGAACCCTTAACACCTAATACCACCTATACTATAAACTTTGGAAATAGTATTGTAGACAATAATGAAGGGAATGAATTAGGTAAATTTTCTTATGTTTTTAGCACAGGAACTTTTGTAGATTCGTTAAGCATATCTGGTAAAGTTATAGATCCACTTATTGTAGACGAAGAAATAGAAAACATTAGTGTTATGGCATATAAAAATGCCAATGACACCTTAGTAGGAAATTACACTCCTAATTACCTATCAAACACTTTAAATAGTGATTTTTATAGTTTAGAAAACTTATCAGAAGCAAACTATAAAGTAATTGCTCTTGAAGATAAAAACAACAATTACAAATACGACAAAGGATTAGAGAGAATTGGTTTTTTAAATAATGATATTGATTTAAAAACAGCTGATACACTTGAAACTTTTATTTTATTTAAAGAACCTAGAGATCCTAAAATAATGAGACCAACACAAACTAGTGGACATGTAATCATTTTAGGATATCAAGGAAAAGAAATTCCCAAAGTTTCTGCTACAGGAATAGCTCAAAACAATTATGTAATTACAAAACCATCGGCCAAAGATTCTCTATACTTTTGGTTTAAAGAATTCCCTAAAGATTCTATAACAATAAATATTAAACAAGATACTCTATTTGAAAACTTTACTAGAATGCCTAGAGATTTAAAAATAGATTCATTAATTATTAAAAGTAATCTTAAAGGAACACTCCACCCTAATGATTCTATTATTCTAACCAGTAACATTCCTGTTGATTTTATTTATATAGATAGTATACAAGTATTAGAACAAGACTCTATTCCAGTAGAATACTCAGTTAAAAATGATGTAAAAAGACAACGTATTCTCATTGATTTTAAAAGAGAGCCCAATAAGTATTATTCTTTAAACTTAAAGGAATTAGCGTTTACAGATATTTTAAACCAAACTTCTGGAGAACAAATAATAAAGCTAAAAACTTTAGACACCGAAGAATATGGAGATATTATTTTAACCATAAAAAACCCAAACAACACAAGGTTAATAATAGAAGTTTCTAGCAACAAATTTGTTGACAAAACGATTCAAATTGTAAACACTTCTCAAGAAATATCTTTTACAAAACTACCTCCTGCTGAATATCAAATAAGAGTTATACAAGATTTAAACAAAAATAACAAGTTTGATAATGGTAATTTTAAGCAAAAAATTCAACCAGAGCCCATTTATAATTTTGAAAAAACCATCACATTAAGAGCCAATTCTGAAATCAACGAAATCATTAGCATAAAATAACAAATGTTATGTTTTTTTCATACTTTTGACTCTCAACTTTTTAACAAATCAACACATTGAAAAAGTTACTATTATTTATATTATTCACCTTGTTACTTACAACCAAAAGTAACGCACAGAGACGCTTCATTTATCAACATGAATTTGGAGGTGAAATAGGTATTTCTAATTTCCAAACAGACTTTACTGCCAAAGGACCTGCTGATGGTAAATTAACTATAAATGGTTTTGCCTTAAATGGAACTCATTACCTACACATTCTACCAAGAAGATATGGGGCAAATCCTATATATAGACATGCCATTTTAAAAACAAGCTTAGGAATTAATACGTCTTCTTTTGACAATAAATCTTATGGAACAGGAAACAAACCTCTTAGTTCACCTCCTGAAAACACTCCTAACAATATTTTACTTGCAAGATTAAGTTCTAAAACCACCATTTTAAGTCTTGATAACGAACTACAATTTTATTTAAGAGATATTATTAGATTCTTACACAGATATAATAGATACCGAAATAAAAACAAAGTAAACCCTTATTTAGCTGTTGGACTAGGGATAAACTACTTTAGTTCCACCCCAACATATGGAAAAGACGGAGAAAACTTATCTGAAAAAAACATCTATCCTGATAAATATAAAGCAAGTTATATTTCAAAAACTAACTCTGTTTCTCTATCTACAAACTTTGCTTTTGGTGCGAGATACAAGGCAAGTCCTTATTATGATTTAGTAGCACAAATGGGATTCAAATATTATTTATCTGATTGGATAGATGGTGTAAACCCAGATTTAGATTCCAATATATCAAACGATTTCAACACTGTTATTAGCGTAGGTTTTGTTTACCATATGTTTTAAGAAAGTCAGTATACTACACCAACTTTCTTAATGCTAAAATTACGCCTAAATGTATACCTTCATGAAAATTATTAAAGTCAATCGCTTTTTCAACAGAATCTAAGGCTACATTTACACTTGTTGTGTACTCAGTGTATGTATTAAATATATTGTGGTTATAATCTACTAATAATTTTTGTGGTAACTCAGCAAACAATTTTTTAATCAAATCCCATTCTTGTTGTTCTATAACATGTCCATCTGGAGCTGTTCCTTTCATATACCTAGCAATCATTTCATCGGTTAAAGCTGTTTTTAAACCAGAAAACTTATAACACAACAATTGCTGTGTTACTAGCAAATGCGCAACATTCCACCCTATATTATTGTTAAAACCTTCAGGTATTTTATTAATACGTTCTAAAGAAAAATCTGTAATTAATTTTAAAACCAAAGTTCTTCCTTTTGTTAAAACATCTACCTGCTTTGTAATATCCATTTATCTATTTTTTATACTTTTGACAACTGTAAAGATAGAAGAGACATTACAATTATGAAAAAAATATACCACTTAAAAACTTGCGATACTTGTAAAAGAATTTTAAAACAATTAAATCTTGATGGGTTTGAATTACAAGAAATAAAAAGTAGTCTTGTAACAGCAGATCAATTACAAGAAATGTATAATCTTACCAATTCATACGAAGAATTATTTAACAAAAGAGCAAGACTATACAAAGAACAAGGCCTAAAAGATAAAAACTTAAGTGAAAACGACTACAAAAATTATATTTTAAGCGAATATACTTTCTTAAAAAGACCAGTAGCTATAATTGATAATGAAATTTTTGTTGGAAACAGTAAAAAAACTGTTGAAGCATTGGTTAGCAAAACACAATAAAAAAACCGAGACAATGTCTCGGTTTTTTTATGGATCTATTTTTGTTTGTATAACATTGGATTTAACTCATCATCATTATACATTTTCATTTGCTTATACACTTTCATATATTTATCTCCACTTTCTATATCTGAAATTAAATCATCAATAGCTGTAGATAAATCTACTCTTTGCTCTAGCAAAATGTTTAATTTCTGTTGACATGCTTCTTTATGACTTTCCGAGGCAGATTCACGAATCACCTCCTCATTCATATGATATATTTTTAAAGCCAAAATAGACAATCTATCAATCGCCCAAGCTGGACTTTCAGAGTTAATTTTTGCTGTTGATTTTGGAGTTACATCGGTATATTTTTGTAAAAAGTAACTATCTACATACTCAACCATATCAGTTCTATCCTGATTAGAAGCATCAATCTTTCTTTTCAAAGTCAAAGCCTCAGTGGGATTAATATCTGGTAAACGAATAATATCTTCGTAATGCCATTGTACTGTATCTATCCAACATTTTCTATATAACAAATGCTCTAATGTACTAGCATCATAAATATTTTCAAAAGGTTGATCTACATCATCAACCACATGATATTTAGCTATTACAGCATCAAATATGTTATTAAAATCTTCTGCTTTTAAACTCATTCTTCTCTTTTAATTAAATTTTCGTTCTATTAACAACATCAACCTATCTTCATAGATTTCTTTTCCGCCCCAATTATAGTCCTTTTTTATCATTTTTAAGAAAGATAAAGCCTCTTTTTCTGAGGACATGGTATTTAATTGTGAAACAACTCTATTAAAATCTTCTTGACTATTATCAAACAAATGTTTTACAAAAGCAATTCTATCATTTAAATCTATCTGTAAATTTTTTTTGTTCATCGCCACATCATTAATAGATTTTTTTTGGGGTACACGTGTGGCGTTTTCAAACATATCTGTAGCTACATCCAAAGAAACCGTAGTTCCAAATTCTTTTTCTAAAGAAGACTGTAAAGTATTAGATTTTTCTTCATTATCTTCTACCCTAGCAAACAAATCTAAAGACACTCCTGCTGCCTTATCATCAATTTTATCATCTTCAATTATTTTTTCTTCAGTTGTATTTTTAAATAATTCCTCTTCAATAATTTCTTTAGGCTCTGCATTGTCAACTTCTAAAACTTCATCTACTTGTTCAGCATTCACCAATTCCGAAAGCTCATCAACTTCTACTACAGACTGATCTGTTTTTTCAACCACAACTACAGGAGTTTCAGCTTTTTCTACAAGCTCTTGTTTAATCTCAGAAAATGTTTCCTCTACCAATTCTTCTACAGATTTGGTGTTTTGAGGGGTTTCTCTAACAAAGTCTTCTATATAAGACAGTACTGCAAGTTTTTCATATGTTTGGTAAGCCTTTTGTTTTAAAGCTTTTAAATCGTCTCTATTTTTCATTTGCAAAATACTGTGAGCAATGCTCACTAATTCTGCTTCTAATTTTTTTTGCATAAATACTTTGATAAATTTAGATTAGAGAGTAAGAGTTTATTTGATAAATTTGTACACTTATCTTTTGCTATTCATTAGCATCTAATAGATAAACTAACATCGATAAAAATACAAAATGTTTCTTGAAAACACCGTAAACCATAAAGAACAATTTGGATGGATAGAAGTCATTTGTGGATCTATGTTCTCCGGTAAAACCGAAGAATTAATTCGCAGATTAAGACGTGCCCAAATTGCAAAACAGCGAATAGAAATTTTTAAACCCACAGTAGATACACGTTATGATGATGAAAACGTGGTATCACATGACGAAAATCACATTCGCTCTACTCCTGTACCAGCAGCCGCCAATATAAGATTGCTTGCAAACAATGTAGATGTTGTTGGTATTGATGAGGCTCAATTTTTTGATGATGAAATTGTAACTGTTTGTAACGATTTAGCCAACAGAGGAATTAGAGTGATTGTTGCTGGTTTAGATATGGATTTTAAAGGAAAACCTTTTGGACCTATGCCCAACTTAATGGCCACTGCAGAATATGTAACCAAAGTACACGCTATATGTACAGAAACAGGAAATTTAGCAAATTATAGCCACAGAAAAAACAACAATGAAAAATTGGTAATGTTGGGCGAAAATGAAAATTACGAACCCCTAAGTAGAGCTGCTTTTTACAAAGCAAACAACAAAAACAATTAGCATGCAAAACCACCATGTTACCCAACTAGAAATTAGCTTATCCGCCCTTAAGCATAATTTTAATTATTTAAAAAACAAAACTAGTAAGAACACTAAAACCTTAGCTGTAGTTAAGGCATTTTCTTATGGTTTAGAACCCGTAACCATTGCTAAAACATTAGAGAAAGAAGGAGTGAATTATTTTGGTGTAGCCTATGCCGATGAAGGAATTGCACTAAGAGAAAACGGAATAAAAACACCTATTTTAGTACTACATGCTCAAGTTACTAATTATGCTTTATTAATTAAACATCAACTTGAACCTAATATTTATTCACTTTATACACTAAAACAGTTTATTGCTTTTGCCAAGGAACAAAAGCTACAAGAATATCCTATTCACTTAAAATTCAATTCTGGACTAAACAGATTAGGATTTAATACTGATGAAGTTGACGAGTTGCACTCCTTGATAGAAAACAACAAACATGTTAAAGTAGTTTCGGCATTTTCACACATTGCCGCTAGTGAAGACTTAAACGAAAAAGCATTTACCGAAAAACAGATTACAATTTTCACCAATATTATCACGTCCTTACGTTCAAAACTAAAACACCACTTTATAGTGCATATGAGCAATACTTCGGGAGTGATTAATTACCCTAATGCACATTTTGATATGGTAAGAATGGGAATTGGTTTGTATGGTTTTGGTAACGATGCTCAAGAAACAGCTGCCCTAAAAAATGTCATCACTTTAAAATCTGTCATTTCACAAATAAGAACTGTGCACAAAGGAGACAATGTAAGTTATAACATGGCTTTTACCGCTCAAAAAGATGAAAAAATCGCCATCATTCCTATTGGTCATGCCGATGGTTTTTCTAGACCTTTGGGTTGTGGAAATGGTTACGTAACTATTAACGGACAAAAAGCTTACACTTCTGGAAATGTTTGTATGGACATGATACTAGTAAACGTAACCCATATTGATTGTAAAGAAGGTGATGAAGTGATTATTTTTAACAATCAACAAACAGTAGAAGAATTTGCTAGCATTTGTCACACCATTTCTTATGAAATATTAACTGCCATGGCTCAAAGAATTCGAAGAACATTTATTCATTAAGAAATTATAATATGAGTGAACTAAAAACCAAAACATTGACTTTTTTCAAAGATTTTAAAGCCTTTTTAATGAAAGGCGATATTGTTAGTTTGGCAACGGCTGTAATTATTGGTGGAGCTTTTAAAACCATTGTAAGCTCTTTGGCTGCAGATATTTTAATGCCTATTGTTGGGTTGTTTTTAGGCGATAAAAACGTTGCCAATTTATTTATTGTTTTAGGAAAAGGACAATACGATACTTTGGCACAAGCAAAACAAGCTGATGCTGCTGTTTTAACTTATGGTAACTTTTTACAAGCTATTATTGATTTTGTAATTATTGGTTTTGTCATTTACATTTTTGTAAAAGCCTACGAAAAAACAAAGAAAAAAGAAGAACCAAAGGTTAAAAAACCCTCATCGGAACAATTGTTAACAGAAATTAGAGATTTATTAGCACAACAAAACAATCCCAAAGAATAATATTTTAGAATTGTTATACTATATTATTTAGCCTTTCAGACATCGAATTAAAAAAGTAACTTTGCCCCTTTAAATTAAAGCATAAAATGTACAGAAGTCACAACAACGGAGAATTAAGAATTGAAAATAAAAACCAAGAAGTAACCTTATCAGGATGGGTACAAAAATCTAGAGACAAAGGGTTTATGGTTTGGGTAGATTTACGTGATAGATACGGAATTACACAACTTATTTTTGATGAAGATAGAACTCCAAAAGAAATTCTAGACAAAGCCAAAACTTTAGGAAGAGAATTTGTGATTCAAGTACAAGGAACTGTAATTGAACGTGAAGCAAAAAATAAAAATATTGCTACCGGAGAAATAGAAGTATTGGTAAAGGAACTTACTATTTTAAACGAGGCAAAACTTCCTCCTTTTACAATAGAAGATGATACAGACGGGGGTGAAGACATCCGTATGAAATACAGATATTTAGACATTCGTAGAAACCCTGTTAAAAATAACTTGATTTTTAGAAGTAAAGTAGCTCAGGAAGTTCGTAACTATTTATCTAATCAAGATTTTATTGAGGTAGAAACTCCTTATTTAATAAAATCTACTCCAGAAGGTGCTCGTGATTTTATTGTACCAAGTAGAATGAACGAGGGCGAGTTTTATGCCTTACCCCAATCTCCACAAACCTTTAAGCAATTGCTAATGGTTGGAGGAATGGATAAATATTTTCAGATTGTAAAATGTTTCCGTGATGAGGATTTACGTGCCGACAGACAACCAGAATTCACACAAATTGACTGCGAATTGGCTTTTGTAGAGCAAGAAGATATCTTAAATATTTTTGAAGGTTTAACTCGTCATTTACTTAAGAAAGTGAACAATGTAGAAATTGGAGAATTTCCAAGAATGACATTTGAGCATGCCATGAAAACTTACGGTAACGACAAACCAGACATCCGTTTTGGAATGGAGTTTGGAGAATTAAACGCCATTGCTCAACACAAAGATTTTAAAGTATTTAACGATGCCGAATTAGTTGTAGGAATTGCTGTTCCAAATGGAGGAAGCTACACACGTAAAGAAATCGATAAATTAATCGAATGGGTAAAACGTCCACAAGTAGGTGCTTTAGGAATGGTTTATGTAAAATGTAACGAAGATGGTACTTTTAAATCATCTGTAGATAAGTTTTATGATCAAGAAGATTTGGCTGCTTGGGCAAAAGCAACTGGAGCTAAACCAGGAGATTTAATTTGTGTATTATCTGGATCTGCAAACAAAACAAGAGCTCAACTTTCTGCCCTACGTATGGAGTTAGCAGAACGTTTAGGATTGAGAAAAGCAGATGAATTTGCCCCATTATGGGTTGTTGATTTTCCTTTATTAGAATGGGATGAAGAAACCGAAAGATACCACGCAATGCACCATCCTTTTACCAGTCCAAAAGAAGAAGATTTCTCTTTATTAGATACTGATCCAGGTAAAGTAAGAGCCAATGCATACGATTTGGTTTTAAACGGAAACGAAATTGGAGGAGGTTCTATTAGAATTTTTGATAGAAATACTCAAGAAATTATGTTTAAACATTTAGGATTTACTCCTGAAGAAGCCAAAGAGCAATTCGGATTTTTAATGAATGCATTTGAATACGGAGCACCACCTCACGGAGGTTTGGCTTTTGGTTTAGACAGATTGGTTGCTATTTTAGGAGGACAAGAAACCATTAGAGATTTTATTGCCTTCCCTAAAAACAATTCAGGTAGAGATGTAATGATCAACGCTCCGGCTGTTGTTTCTAATGAAGTTCTATCCGAATTAAATATAAATGTTACAGTTCCTAAGGAATAAGTTGTAATCAAACACTTAGTTCATTAAATTTACACTAGCTCTTCAATACAATTCTACATCATAACACTTGATTTTATTGTTTTGAAGAGTTTCTTTTAATTTTTAAACCCACAAAAATTATGTTATCAGAAACTATTGAAAACGCGTTAAACACACAAATAAAATTAGAAGCCAATGCTTCTATGAAGTACTTAGCTATGGCTACATGGGCTGAAGTTATTGGATATAATGGAGTAGCAGGATTCTTTTACAACCAATCAGAAGAAGAAAGAACACACATGCTTAAATTGGTAAAGTTTGTAAACGAACGTGGAGGAAAAGCCAACATTCCAAGTTTAGATGCTCCAAAAGACACTTTTAAAGATTTACACGAATTGTTCACCTTATTTTTAGAAAGTGAAGAAACTGTAACCGAAAGTATCAATCATTTGGTATTTCAAACTTTAGAAGAAAAAAACTACACCGTACATAACTTTTTACAATGGTACGTTGCAGAACAAGCTGAAGAAGAAGCATTGGCTAGAACAATTTTAGATAAATTAAAAATTATTGGAGACGATAAAAGTGGTACTTATTTATTTGACAAAGACATAGAAGGTATTGTTGCTCAAACAGAAATAAATGCTCAAAACCAATAACTAATTTAGATTTATTTAAAATAAATATTATATTTGCACTGATTTTAAGATACTTAATCAGTGCAAATCATGTTAGAAAGAACCGTTGAAGAAGTCTCTACACCTGTATATTCTGGGTGTTGCTTTGCATATTTAGCAAAAGACAAAAAGAAAAAGTGCTGTAAAAAATATAAGAAAAAAGGGAAAAGTCATTGTAAAAAATGTCCTGTTCAAGCATAAACACTTCTGTGCTATTCTACCAATAAACCTTATCTTAGCACCTCCTAAAAAACAATAGGCATGCCTCATAGAAAAAGGAGTTTATTAAATCAATTTCTGATATGGAAATACAAACATATTTCTGCAGAAAATTTTCTTTACATTTTAAGTGTACTTATTGGTTTATTAGCTGGAATATCTGCCGTAACCTTAAAAAACCTAACCCATTACATATTTGTAATTCTTGAAACAGGATTTATTAAAGATGTACACAAGGGTTTTTATTTTATTTTTCCGATTATAGGAATTGGTTTAACATTACTCGTTATTCGATTTGTTGTAAGAAAAAAAATGAGCCATGGTATTCCTTCTGTATTGTATTCTATTTCTAAAAGAGAATCTATTATTTATCGTTATCAAATGTGGGCTTCTCTTATTACCTCTCCATTAACGGTTGGTTTTGGAGGTTCTGTAGGACTAGAAGGACCTACTGTAACTACTGGTGCAGCTATTGGATCTAACGTAGCTAGATTGTTTCACTTAGACCAACGCTCTAGAACCTTGTTAGTTGCTTGTGCTGCAGCAGGAGCCGTTTCGTGTATTTTTAAAGCTCCAGTAACCGCTATTGTATTTGCTGTTGAAATTTTTAGTCTAGAATTGACCATGATTTCAATGATTCCCCTATTATTAGCTTCTATTTCTGCCGTATTAACTTCATACTTTTTTTTAGGTGATGAAGTCCTATTACATTTTGAAATTAAAGATAATTTTGAGTTAAATGATATTGCATATTACATCACTTTAGGAATTGGTTGTTCTTTTGTATCTATTTATTTTACCAAAGTCTATTTTTGGATGGATAGTTTCTTTAAAAAAATAGACAATCAACTCTACAGATTATTGTTAGGAGGAACTTTAATAGGAATTATAGTTTACTTTATCCCCCCTTTATTTGGTGAAGGTTTTGACACTATGAATAGTGTGTTAATGGGAGATGCCTCTCGTATTTTAGAAAACAATATTTTTAACTCAGCTGCAGAAAACATATGGGTGATTGTAGGTTTACTACTAGGACTTATTGTTTTTAAAGTCATTGCTATGGCATTAACTTTTGGTGCCGGAGGTATTGGTGGAGTTTTTGCTCCTGCATTATTTATTGGTAGTGTTTCTGGTTATTTAGTAGCCACCATTGTTAACCATTTAAAAATTGCAACAAGCAGCTTATCTCTAAGTAATTTTGCCATGGTTGGTATGGCAGGATTATTAGCTGGGGTTTTACAAGCTCCACTAACAGCTATATTTTTAATAGCAGAAATTACAGGGGGGTACGAATTATTTTTACCATTAATGACCGTTTCTTCTATCTCTTTTTTAATCACCAAGAGGTTTATTCCTTATAATATTTATACAGCTGCTTTGGCTAAAAAAGGACAGTTATTAACTCATGATAAAGATAAAAGTGTACTGGTATTAATGAACATCAATAAAGTAATTGAAAAAGATTTTATTGTGATTAAACCCAGCATGACTTTGGGTGAATTGGCTCATAAAGTAATTGTAAAATCTAAAAGAAATAACTTTCCCGTTGTAAATAAAGACAAAGAACTAATAGGGTTATTACACATGGATGACATTAGATCTATTATGTTTAATACCGATTTACACGACACTACTTTTGTAAGAGATTTAATGACAGCTCCTGAAGATGTAATTGATTACGATAAAGATTCTATGGAAGTAATTATGGAAAAATTTAAAACTTCAGGTGCCTGGAACTTACCCGTTATTAAAGATGACAAATACTACGGATTTATTTCTAAATCTAGATTATTAAACGCTTATAGAAGAAAATTAATTCAAGCGAGTGATACTATTGCTTAAAATAGCGTACTGCTTTGTCTGGAAAATCAGTAAAGATTCCATCTAATTTTAATTCATCTTTAGCATTTTTTAACAAACCATTAAAAGTAGAAAACATGCCTAAGTCATCAGCTCTATAAGTAAATGCATGGACTTTTAAATTTTGTTGATGTGCTAGTTCTATTAAATTTTCAAATCCATTAACGTGATCTTTCCCCTCTATAATTTGCTTATACCAAGGTCCTATTCCGTTTGCGTATTTAGCAATTTCTTCCACTATTTGTTTGGGTGATTTCCCTTTAAAAGCTTCATCAGAATACCCTATTTCTAACAACTGCACTAAAAATAATTCAGAATAATATTCCTTTCTTATTTTTTTGAGTTCAACGGCATCAAAGCATTGTAAAATACAGTTATCCTCTAAGGTTTTATAACCATAAGCTGAAAGAACTTGTAAAACAATATTAGAAATATCTTTACCTTCATTTCTATGGAAACTTGGTTCTTTAATTTCTACATACACCCCTATGTTTTGTTGCATAGACTTGTTTAAACCCTGAATCATTTCTATTTCTTGTACCAAAGTATGCAACCTAAAACTTGACTTATTAGCAGGAAATCTATTTGGATAAACTGTTTGCTTGGTTTTATCATCAAACCTTTCTGTAACGTTTAAAAGTTGTAATTCTTCCCAAGTAAAATCAATTACATAAAACTTTTCATCTTCCCTTTTTCTATCAGGGAAAACCTCGGCAACGTTGGTGGTCGTTTCTAAATGAATATCATGAATCACTATAGGAACATCATCTTTTGTCAACACTACATCTTGCTCTAAAAAATCAGGATGCATACCATAAGCCAAAGCTTTGGCAGGCAAAGTATGTTCTGGTAAATAACCAGAAGCCCCTCTGTGTGCTATGATAATCATTTCTGAGTTTTTAAATTTTTGCTGACAAGACATCAACACACATAAAAGAACAAAAAAAACAGCGGGAATCCTAATATTAAACTTCATGAGAACTATGATTAGATTTCCATCCAAATTAGCTAATTTTGAAAGACTCATTAAAGAATGAATATGAAGATATTATTAAAAATTTTACTGTTATTGGTATTGGTTTTATGGGCTATTGGAGGATATTTTTATATCGTAAACGATGAAAAAAGTCCAAAATTTATGGGGTTTGGAGTCATTACCTTAACATTTGTATTAATGCCTTTGTTTATATACCACAGGTATAAAGGAAAAGATTTGACCAAATATTCTTTAAAACATAATGACCCTAATACAAGTAAGATTGAAGATTAGTTTAAATCTCTTTTTGACAAAAAGAAATCTTTTAGCAATTTACTACACTCCTCTTCTCTAATCCCCGAGACCATTTCTGTTTTAGGATGTAACAGAGTGTTTAGTTTTGAATACCCCCTTTGTAGATCAGATGCACCGTAAACAATTTTACCTATCTGTGTCCAATAACTTGCTCCAGCACACATTTGACAAGGTTCTAAAGTTACATACAGAGTACAGTCTTGTAAATATTTTCCTCCTAAAAAGTTAGATGCAGCTGTAAAAGCTTGCATTTCTGCATGGGCAGTTACATCATTTAATTGTTCTGTTAAATTATGACCTCTTGCAATAATCTGATTATTCATCACAATTACAGCCCCCACAGGAACTTCACCTTTATCGAAAGCCATATAAGCTTCATCTAAAGCTTTTTTCATAAAATAGTCATCATCAAAAGGATTTATCATACAAAAGTATTAATACCAGTTAACATAAAAAGGCTTACAAAAATGTAAGCCTAAATATAGATTATTTTAAACAATAACTATTGTTGATTTCTCATAAAAACATCTGTCCAAGTACCATCTTCGTCAGTTCCAGAAAGGTGCAATTCGTTTTCAGATACCTCAACAGTTAACTCATCTCTTCCTCCTCCAGACAATGTTAAGTATAATTTATTGCCATCTCTATTATACGCAGCTAATGCTCCGTCATCTTCATCTACAACACAATCTTGAGCATTCTCATCATACATATAATGTATCGATACTATTTTTTTATGATCTAATTTCAATTCTATAGGGCATTCAATATTATCATTTTCACTTCCATTATGAATTTCACTTGTTTGGATCCAATACCCTACAATGGAAAGCCCTCCTTCTGGAACATCCTCCTGTTCATCAGTACCTGGGTTAATATCATTTACATCGGTTGGAACTTCTGTTTCACTAGGGAATTTACTAGTATCTTTTTCATCATTATCATCACTATTAGTACACGCTACTGAAGTAAAAATGGCAACAATAAGAATAGCTAAAAATTTTAATAATTTCATTTCTTTTTTCACAATTATAAAAGGTTTTATTTGTTAACAACATCAAAAATAATCAAATATTTTAATATTGAAAATTAGACAAAATTTTACGACCATTTATTAAACAAGTTTAATTGAAAATAGTTTTTTATTGGAAGAGCAATAAAATATGTAATTTTGCTTTGTGAAAAAAATACTAGACAGCATTAATAGCCCCAAAAATTTAAAACAGTTATCCGAACTGGAACTACAACAATTAGCTCAGGAATTAAGACTTTTTATTATTAATGTTGTTGCTACCAAAGAAGGGCATTTAGGGGCTAGCTTGGGGGTGGTAGAATTAACCATTGCCATTCATTATATTTTTAATACTCCACATGATAAATTAATTTGGGATGTTGGTCACCAAGCTTACGGACATAAAATATTAACTGGTAGGAGAGATGTTTTTGACACCAATAGAAGATTAAACGGAATTTCTGGTTTTCCAAATATTTTTGAAAGTGAATATGATGCTTTTGGTACAGGACATTCTTCAACTTCTATATCAGCAGCTTTAGGAATGGCCATGGCTGCTCAAATTCAAGGTAACACAAAACAACATCACATTGCCGTAATTGGAGATGCCTCCATTGCCTCAGGTATGGCTTTTGAAGCCTTAAACCATGCAGGCGTTACCAATGCAAATTTACTAGTTATTTTAAATGACAATGCCATTGGTATTGACCCTAGTATAGGGGCGTTAAAAGATTATTTAACCAAAACTAAAAACGGAAAAGAATCTGATAGAGACAATATTTTTGAAGCCTTAAACTTTGATTATTCTGGCCCTATTGATGGACATGATTTACCAACATTAATAACAGAATTAAATAGACTTAAAAACATAGAAGGACCTAAGTTTTTACACATTGTAACTACTAAAGGAAAGGGATTAAAAAAAGCAGAAGAAGATCAAATAACTTATCATGCTCCTGGAAAATTTAATGCTAAAACCGGAGATAGAATTACCTCAAAAGATAATATTACCCCACCTAAATATCAAGATGTATTTGGACATACCATTATAGAATTGGCAGAACAAAATCCTAAAATTGTAGGAATTACTCCAGCAATGCCCACAGGAAGTTCACTAAAATACATGATTGCCCAAATGCCCCATAGAGCTTTTGATGTAGGAATTGCAGAACAACACGCCGTTACTTTAGCTGCAGGAATGGCAAAAGAAGGACTAATTCCTTTTTGTAATATTTATTCAACTTTTTTACAGAGAGCCTACGACCAAGTAATTCACGATGTTGCCATACAAAAACTCCCTGTTATATTTTGTTTAGACAGAGCTGGTTTGGTTGGGAATGATGGAGCCACTCATCATGGTGTTTTTGACATTCCTTTTTTACGTTGTATTCCAAATTTAATTCTCTACGCACCAATGAATGAGGTGGATTTAAGAAACATTATGTACACAGCACAAAAAGGTTTAAACAGTCCTATTGCCATTCGTTATCCAAGAGGATTGAGTGAAAATGTAAACTGGAAACAACCTTTTACAGATATTTCTATAGGTAAAGGACGTATTTTAAAAGAAGGGAATAAAACTGCAATTCTAAGTATTGGTACTATTGGCAATATTATTAACTTTGCCATGAATAAATTAAATCAAGAAGAAAAAGATAAAGTAGGGCATTACAATATGCAGTTTATAAAACCGTTAGATAATCAATTGCTACATCATATTTTTTCTAAATATTCTAACATTATTACCTATGAAGATGGAGTTATTAGCGGAGGATTTGGTTCTGCTATTTTAGAGTTTGCTGCCAAACATGAATATCAATCTAGAATAGTAATTAAAGGAATTCCAGATTACTTTATTGAACACGGTAAAACACAAGAATTAAAAGCAATAGCTAACATTGATGAGGCATCAATATTAAACACAATTTTATCAACTTTATAATGGCATATTTTTTGACACATTTATATGATAAAAAAAAACATATGGATCGTTTATTAATGATTCTAATCTTCTGTATTTGTAGCAATTACAGCCATGCTTCAGTAAGTTCTATGGATACTATTCCTACACCTGAAAGTATCGCAAAGCTTAAAAGTAAATTAAACAAGGTTTTTCACAAAAGCAATCAAGACTCTATAATTCATAAAAACAGTCCAAAAAAAGACAGTATTAAAGATATTTTAAAAGAAAGTTCTAAACCAAAATATTGGACCTTTACCAACAAACCAGGACTACTTTTAACTCAGACATCTTTTATTAACTGGACAAAAGGAGGAAACAATAGTATTGCAGGAATTACTTCTTTTAAAGGTGATTATAATTACAAAAAAGGAAGACTCTATTGGGCCAATGGTATAACTTTAAAATATGGTCTTAGTAAAGAAAATGGTGCCGAACATTCTAAAAAAACAGATGATGTTATTGACTTAAAGTCTGCTTTTAGTTACAAATCAGGTATAGAATCTAAATGGTATTACTCTGGCGAATTTAACTTAACAACTCAATTTTTTAATGGTTATAAAGGTAGTGATAGAACTACTGTTATTTCTAACTTTTTTGCTCCAGCTCGTATGCGTATAGGGGTTGGTGGACTTTATACAGATAATGACAATCTTTTTAAACTTCATATTTCTCCTCTAACCAATCAGGTTACATTTGTATTGAATCAAGATTTGGCTGATAAAGGAGCTTTTGGGGTTACTCCTGCTGTTAAAGATGCCGATGGAAACATTATTAAAAAGGGTGAAAATATTTATTCTGAACTTGGTGCACTTGTAAAGTTAGAGTACCAAACCACCATTATGGAAAACATTAACTTTAACCTTAAAAGTTCTTTTTATTCTGATTATTTAGACAAATTTGGAAACGTGGATACTGACATTGAATTAAATGTTGATATGAAAGTAAACCAATATATTCAAGCAAAAATTGGTTCTCATCTTTTATATGATGATGATTCTAAAATATTAGAGTCCGATGGAACACAAACAGGTCCAAAAGTACAGCTAAAACAAATACTAGGAGTAGGTGTTACTTATGTGTTTTAATTAATAATAATTATTTTTTTAGAAGTGTGCTTATTTCCATAAGATAAAGTTACTATATACACCCCTGCTTGAAAAGGTACTTCTACGGTATGACTATTATCCATCTTAAAATTTAACTCCTTTGAGAGTAATATAGCTCCATCTGGTCTGTAAATAGAAACATGAACTATTTGAGTTAATTTTGATAAAGATTTAATTTCTAAAATTCCCTGTTTAACCACAGAGCTCATTTGCAAATCATTATTTGCTTCAACATTTTCAGCAATAGACAAATCATCACCTGCAAACTGACCTGTAAAAAAACCTCTACCATAAGTAGATGCAATTACGGTATTATCAGAAGTTCGTGTATCAAACTGAGTAACCTTTACACTAGACATTCCGTTTTGAGAACGTATCCAATCGGGAGTATTGTCCATAAAATTATCTGTACTCCAAACACCAAAATTAGTCCCAACAATGACTTCGTTTTCATCTAAAGGATTCATTAAAACTGCTTTGGTAGGAATATCAGGTAAGTTTCCATCTTTTTCTCTCCAATTCACACCACCATCAGAAGTATAGTAAATATTATTAATTCCGTAATTATGAAGAGTTACTACTATTTCATCTTCATTTTTTCCAAAAGCAATATCAGAAATGGCACCAACATTAATTGTTTCCAAAACATCAATATTATTCCATACAGGACTATTAGTATTAAATCCTGTAACTTTTAACATTACTCCAGTTTCTGTACCAATAAAAACGGTTGATGATGTTGTAGTAAAAGGAGAAACTTTTATAGCCGTTGGTGACTCTGATAACAAGTTACTAGTAAAATTTTGTCTTACTGGTGAGGTGGTTAAATTTGTAAATCTTGATATTTTTTCCCCTGAATCATTTGTTCCATTGGTGTATAAAATATCTAAATGATCGTCTAAATCAGCAATATTTATAAAATCTCCACTATCCTGATCTTCAGCAATTTCAATTTGACTATTTAAACTTACAACTGGCAATGGCTGAGCACTATAAGTGTTGTACACATAAGAAACAATAGCATAATCTCCATCTTTATCAACAAAAACTTGAGCACCATCTCCTCCATACAAATCACTATAAGAATTAATACCTACATTTGCTCCAGAAACAAACAAAGAACCATTGTCTTGTGCTCCTCCTAAAAATGTTTCGTTGTTTTTATCTTGTCCAATGGCTGCTGAATACAATTGAGTTACATTATAGTTTTTGTTAGTGTTTGATATTGCTGTATTGCTATTTCCGGCACTACTTAAATTACTACTATAATAAACACCTCCATCATTTCCAAAAACTCCTTGGTTGCTATTTAAAGGGTTAAAGGTTAAAGCATGTTGATCTGCATGAACCAAAGAAACATTGAGACCACTTAAGTTGTTATTGTTAGACCATTTAGAAATTTGACTCCAATTAGCTCCTGCATTGGTAGATCTAAATAAATCTATTCCTCCTGCATAAAGTATATTATCATTGTTTGGATCTACCTCTAACATTAAATCATAAAAAGCTTGTCCTCTGGTAAAATCGTTTGCAGAAATATCAGCATCAACATCATTCGGTTTGGATATTTGATTAAAATCTGTTCCGTTAATAGTTTTCACCAGTTCTACTCCTTCGCTTACTTCAGCAATTGCATATATTACATTTGCATTTTGTTTAGAAACCGTTAGCTCTACTCTAGCTCCATTGGAAAAAGTATGCTTTTCGGTAAAATTAACACCATCAGTACTTCTAAAAATTTTTCCTCCACCATGACCATACACATTATTTTTAGTAGCAAACCACATAGAATTATCAACCGCAACCTCAACATCACTAAAAACATAAGGTGTGTTTTCAACAGGTACATTAAAATCAACTCTAGAAAAAGAACCAGTATTGTTGTTTAATTTAAACCAACCTGAAAAGCCATAACCTACAAAGTCATAATCAAAAGCCCCGTCAAAAGCAACAAACAATTCGGTAGTTCCTGCATTGTTCCATGCTATAATTTTATTGATAAAATATGTTCTTGCAATTTCACTATTGTCAAAGTTTACAGAAATCATTTGTTGCCAAGTACTCCCCCCATTTGTTGATATCCACAAGCCATTTCCTGTACCATCGTTATGCGTAAAAGATTCTCCTGTACCTATATACCAAATATTAGCATCATTTGGATCTATGGCAAAACAAGTAATAGATAAGTTTTCATCAATCCCTACTTGAGTCCATAGAGAATTTACATCTGTAATATTATTATTTACCCACAAACCACCAGAAACACCACCTGCAAAAACTCTTTTTCCTGTTACATCATTAGGGTCAAAAAACAACACTCTTGTTCTCCCTCCAATATTGTCTGGACCTCTTTCTACCCAAGCCATTTCATTGCTTTCTCCTGGAACTTTAAAAAACTTAACTTGTGATGTCTTCTTTTGCTTTAATGCTTCAATATTTTCTGGTGATGTTTTTCCTGTTCTAGGATTCATTTCCAATGAATATTGTCTTTTAAAATATTCGTTTGGAGGTAATTCTCCCTCTTTTTCACCTTCACCTTGCTTTTCATTTTTATATGAGCTATGTTTTTTATCATGAGAATATGCTGCTATCATTTTAGCATATTCTTTCCTTGTAACATGATTATAATCGTAAACAATAGCTGTGACAACACAAATAATGGTTAAGAATAATATATAAAGTACTTTTTTAGTCATTATTTGTTTTTTATGAAGATAGTTTATATTTCTATTTATGACATAATGACCCCGCTAATTTTTTTATGAACTAAAATTGCATAACTATCAGACATTCCCGCCACATATGAACTTACGCTCATAATACGTACGTACAAACTATCTGATGGGTTTTTAAATTCTTGAGGCAACATCATTAAAGTTAATTTATCATAGTTAGATGCCTTTCCTAAATGCGAATTATTGACTGCATTTATAAATACATCTAACAAATCTGCTATAATTTTGTAACCCGCTACTTCTTTTTCTATAACACTTCTACTGTTATAAATTTTATCAACACTCAACTTAATGATATCATTAATTTGTGCTTCATATTTACATTTATCTAATAATGATTTTTCAAAAGTACCGTTTAAAATACTTTCTTCGTTGTTTATAAACATATTAGCAGCTTCATTAATTAAAGTACTAATAGCCAATGCTCTTAAATAGCTTACTCTGTCTTTTTTAAGTCCTAGCGAATGGTATTTTTTAATATCAATTTTGTCTTGTACCAACTTAATCATGTATTCTAAAGCAAATTCTTCATCAACCAAACCAAGATTAATTCCGTCTTCAAAATCAATAATGGTATAGCAAATATCATCAGCAGCTTCTACCAAATAAGCCAATGGATGCCTGTAATAAGTTACATCATTCCCCGCTCTCATGGTCTTTAGCCCTAAGGTTTCGGCAACATCAACAAATTTTTCTTTTTCCGATTGAAAGAAGCCAAACTTTTTATCTACAATATGTTTGGTAGCTTTTTTAGGTAAAGATTCTTTAGGATATTTCATAAAAGCTCCTAAGGTAGCATATGATAATCTTAGACCATCTTTTACTCCTAAACCATCTTGGGTTAAAATTTTAAACCCGTTGGCATTTCCTTCAAAATCAATTAAATCTTGCCATTCTTTTTCAGACAATTCTTTCTGAAACTTTTGCCCTGCTCCAGAGTTAAAATATTCTCCAATAGATTTTTCTCCACTGTGCCCAAAAGGAGGATTTCCAATATCATGAGACAATGCTGCTGCGGCTACAATGGCTCCAAAATCGTTAAAAGTATAGCCTAATTCTTTTAAATATGGATGTTTTTCTAACAACTGTTTTCCTACAATTCTACCCAAAGAACGCCCTACCACAGAAACCTCCATACTATGCGTTAACCTTGTGTGCACAAAATCTGTATCAGACAAAGGAATTACTTGTGTTTTGTCTTGTAAACTTCTAAATGCTGATGAGAATACAATTCTATCAAAATCTACCTCAAACCCTAATCTTATTTCATCTTGATCTTTTCTAAATCGTCCGTTGGTATCGCCTGCTCTTTTTAGTGATAATAATTGTTCCCAGTGCATAATTAAAATTTATATGAAAGTCCTACTACTGCCTGTACTCCTTGAACCCCATAGTTTCTATATAATTGATATTTATTACTTAGCATGTTGTATAAATTAACATGTGTATGTAATCTTTGATTTATTTTATATCCCATTTTTAGGTTCATATCTAAAAACCCATCAAGCTTTTGTGGCTGATTTGCTGGTGATAAAGAATACCTACCATCAACAATATTAATTCCTAATTGAGAAAACCATTTTGCATTGTGAAAATTGGCATAAGTTTCCATAGCTACCTCAGACAGGTTCCATGCTTTTGCTTCAGTTTTTGGATCGTAATTATTAAAAATTATATTTCCTCCAGCTTTTACATATTTAGAAAAATCTACCTCTACATTTGCTTTGGCAGAAAACACGTTTACATCATCATAAACCACCCCAAAACTATTCATCATTTCAAAAGATGCTCCATTAGCCACCAAATTATTATTGTGACGGTACAATGCTTGATTTTTAATTGTTTTATAACTTCCTTCTACTCCATAATTAATACTTTTAGACAAAGCACCATCTAAACCTAAAAACAAATCAACAGGAGTATGTGTTGCTTGTATATTTAACGTAGGAGAGACAAATGGGTTTTCTGAGGCCAAACTAGCATAAGAGTTTTGGTTGAATTCACTTCTAATTCCACCATGTAAACTCATAATATCTTCAATTAAAATAACATCAGCTTGTAATTTTGGTAAAAACAAAAAATCGGTATTAGAGTCTTCTTTGTTATTGTTAACAAATAACCCTAAAGCAGTACTTAGCTGAAATCCATCGGCTTTATAGGTATATGATGGTGTTACTCCAATATTTAAATAACTATAGTTAATATTATCGGTAGCTCCATAACTTTGATTAAAACTTCCATTTAAATACTGAAAATCAACTTTTAAATTTATAATATCTGCTAAATAAGTAGAATTTAACTCAGTTCCTAATTTAACATCTACTTCAGAACTACTAAAGTCATCTGAAAAAAACTGAAGCGATGGCATTAAGCTTTTTACAATGGCATTTTTATAATCTACAACCCCAGAAAATCTTAAATTTTTATATGATTGTTTTACTTTTTGATCTTGATAAGTAGCCAACGGAACATTATTGTCTAACCCATACCAATGTATTTGATTGTTTTGATAATCTATATCGGTTCTCCAATCTATTTTTTTACCCTTTTTGGCTAAAAACAATCCTAAATCTACTTTCCACTGACCATTATCTACCTTTTTATTATCAATTCCATTTTGAACATTGTAACTGGTTAAACTCAACCCATATTCGTAATTATTATTTGTTTTTTGTGGTTGTAACAACAATTCAAATTCTCCATTTCCGTAAAAACCAGCTGCCCCATATATATAATTAGCATAGTTTATTGGTTTAGGTTCATCTATATTTACATAAACTACTTTTTTAGGAATAGGTACAAAATCTGAAGGCACTCCTTTAGAGTTTATTTGATATAAAATTGCTTTTTTTGGAAAACTCTCCATTTCATTCGGAGTTGTTTTTAGTTTAAAAACATCAGAAAGCGTAGGGTTAAATGAAAACTCTACCACTACATCTTCTTTTTTTATGTCTTCTTGTTCCTCTTGTGCGTAAGTAGTAAACGCAGTTGCAAACAAGCTTAGTATTATTAATTGTTTTTTCATCTTACATTTCATTTACAGCTTCTAAAACCAGTTCTTCTTCTTTAACTTTCTTACTTTCAACTGTAGTTGTTGGTTGTTTTTCCTTGGCCTCTTCTCCTTTATATTCTTTTAATAAAGCTTTGGCTTCTTGTGTTACATCATTAAACTCAACAGCATTTTTTATAACATTATTTAAAATAAAGTTTGCTTGAAAATCATCATTTAAAGCATGGAAATTTTTAGCCATTAATAACAAACCTTTTACTCCCCAATATTTATATCCTTGAAATTTGCTGGCCAATAACTGTACTTGCTCATTAGATTTTTGATATGCTTTGTCTTGATGTAACCAAAATGCTTTGTAATAATTTGCTTCGGCTTTTACATTTCCTTTACCAATGGTTTCTAATTTTTGATAATAGGTTTTTGAAGTGGCAAACTCTTTTAATTCTACCGAACTTCTTGCTCCATACACATAGGCATCAGCCACAGCATCTTCGGAACTCTTGTTATTATTTAACACAATATTTGTATAAACCAACACTTGTTTGTAATCTTCTTTTTGATAGTAATACTTCATTAAATTACTTTGCGCATATACTTTGCTTTGAGCGTTTGTAGTTTCTTTTTCAATTCTTAACAACAACTTACTAGCAGCCTCCCAATTTTCATTTTCTAAATAAATTTGAGACAATTTATTTAAAGTAACTTCTGTATATTCATTAGTATTTACCTTTAAAACTTCTTGATACTCTGGAACAGCATTTTCTTTAGCACCAGTATTAAAATATGCTTGTGCCAAATAAAAATGAACTGTTAAAGCATGAATTCCATTTGGGAAATTAATTAAGTATTTTTTACAACTAGAAATAGCCTCTTTTAACTCGTTTGCAAAATATTTATTCTCTGCAACCTCAAACATAGATTTGTCAATATCTGCATCAGATATGTTCATAAACTCCAACTGAGTAGCCCATTTTGCATAAACATCAACCTGATCCATATCCTTATAAACCTGTTCTGCCATTTTAACGGCCTGTACTGCTTCTGCAGTTCCTGGATAATCGGCAACCAATTGTCTTAATATCTTAACAGACCCCTCATTATTATTGGTATTGAATAAAATAATTCCAGTTTTTAGCTTGGCTTTTGCTACCAAAGGGCTTTTGGGAAATTTAAAAATTAAATCATCATAAGCTGCTAAAGCTTCGTTATTCTGACTTTTATTGGCTAATAAATTCCCTAATTCATAGTAGGATTTATCTAAATAAGCAGATGTTTTAAACTGATTTTGTAAAGTCTTTAAAGCTTCTTTTTTCTGATCGTCTTTTCCTAAAAAACCGTAAGACAAGGCTTTTTGATACATGGCATAATCTACCTGATCTGTGTTTTTCTTAATTACTTTGTTATAATTTTCTAAAGCACTCCAATAAGTTTTATTAACAAAATGACAATCGGCAATACGCAATACAGCATTTCTTTTTTTAGCAGAATCATTAGCAAGAGTAAGGTACTTTTCAAAATACGTTAGTGCATTTTTATATTTTTTTTGCTGAAACAAACCATAAGCCAATCCATAAACAGCATCGGGGTATTCTTGTAGTTTTTTAGCTTCCTCATACTTTAAAAACATTTCATACTCATAAGCAGCATCTTTAAAATTATACATTTCAGATAAACTTTCGGCCATCCAAAACAATGCTCTTAATTTAGTAATCTTATCATCATACATATTTGCAGATTTACCAAAAAAAGACAACGCTTCTTTGTACTTATGAGCCGTAAACAACTCAAAACCTCTTTGTAATAAGATCTGTTGATATTGTTTATCTTTCACTAATTTTTGAGTGTCGTAATAATCAATCGCTCCCTGATAATCTTTGTATTGCAAATAAGCATTTACAATTAACCCTTCTATTAAACTTGCCTCTGGTGAGTTTGGATAATCATCAACAAAAGCTTGTAAAACCTCTGAACTACTCTCATACGGATTTCCAATTTCATAGCTTAACTTGGCATAATTTAAATATGCATTTTGTGTAATCTCTGCATCAAAATCCATTTCTGATGCGTTCTTAAAAGCATTTAAAGCTTGTGTTTTTTGATTTAATTTTAAATAACAATCTCCTAAGTGATAATGAGCATTTTGAGATACAGCACTTTTTTCATCGGTGATTTTATTAAATTTATCAATAGCAGCATTATAATCCTTTAGTTGATAATAAGCGTATCCTAAAAAATAATAATCCGCTTCGGTAAACTTTTTATGTCTTCCTTTATAATTTGATAGGTATAAAACAGCCTTTTTATAATTGTGTAAATAAAAATAGCTCTCTCCTATTATTTTAGACATTTCAGATTGCTCTAACAAACCATGAACTTGAGGATAATGTGCCTCTCCTAAATCAACAACTTTTTGATATTGCTTTTGATGATATAAAATTACCAATTTTTGATATCCTATTTCTTTGTTGTATTTGGTTACATTTTCCAATTGATTAAAATGATACAAAGCCGTTTCATAATCTTGATTTTCCATGGCTATATTTCCCAAATAATAATGAGCCTCATTTTGATAAGCCCCACTTTTAGAAATTGGAAGTAAATATTGCTTTGCTTTTACATAATTTTTTTGGGTATAATTGGCAAAAGCTAATTTGTAATTGTAGTTATTTTCTTGTTCACTGGTTAACAATTTAACATCTAACTGTTCAAACCAGTCTAATGCTTTTTTGTATTGATTTTTTTGAAAATAATAATTAGACAACGCTAAAATTAACTCTGTTCTTTGACTTGTAAACGGATTTGATTTTAAATATTTTTCGGTTTCTACTCCAGCCTTGTCTTCATTCAAAGCTAAGTTTGTTAATATTTTATACACTTGTACAGATGGTTCTTTATAATCATCTACCGTTGCATTTTGTAAATATTCTTTTGCCAATGAGTATTCTTCTTTATCAAAAGCTAAGACTGCTTTAGAATACCACTTTACAGATGGCGTTTCTTTATAACTATTTTGAGCCATTAATGTACCCGAACCTAACAGCAGCACACTAGCAATTCTCACAAATTGTTTCTTCATAAATTCTTTCTATTTATTCAAAGATTAAAAATAAATAATATCCTTATCAATTAACGGAAACAACAAGTATTTATTTGAATCCTTATTTCTAATAATTATATCTAATTTTAAAAATTACCTAACAAACACATCAAGTATAAAGCCAAAAAACAAAGAGATACTACACATTTTTACATGCCAATAAAGTAATAGATGTTTAGTCTTTAAGGTTTCCTAATTTTTAAATATGTTTGTATAAAACAATCACTATATGTCTAAGCCTGTTTTATACTTAAAAAATGCCAATATTTTTCAAGACAAGATTTTAATTCTTAAGAATTTAGACTTTGAAATAAATAAAGGAGAGTTTTTTTACTTGATTGGAAAAACTGGAAGTGGAAAAAGTAGCTTACTTAAAATTCTTTATGGTGATTTACCTTTAATTGATGGTATTGGAGAGGTAGTTGATTATGATTTACCTAGTTTAAAAGAAAAACAAATTCCGTTTTTAAGACGTAAAATTGGAATTGTATTTCAGGATTTTAAATTACTTAACGACAGAAGTATTAATGAAAATTTACTCTTTGTTTTAAAGGCAACAGGCTGGAAAAACAAAAACAAAATGAACAACAAAATTAACGAGGTTTTAACCAAAGTTGGTTTGCAAGATAAAGGATACAAAATGCCTTTTCAACTTTCTGGTGGAGAACAACAACGTATAGCCATTGCTAGAGCTTTGTTAAACGATCCGGAACTTATTATTGCTGATGAACCTACAGGAAACTTAGACCCTAAAACTTCTATGGAAGTAATGGAATTACTAAATCAAATTCATCAAAGTGGAAAAACTATTTTAATGGCTACTCATGATTATTCTTTAATTTTAAAATATCCACAACGTACTTTTAAGGTAGAAAACGGGGAGGTTTTTGAAGTTGTGCATCAGCAATAAGGCTACCTATTAATAGAGGTAAAATAACCAATTTTATAAAAATCTAACAACCTTTTAGAATAATAACCGCTAGCTAATAACTGCCTAATTAATTTTCCTATAACAAAATAACAACCATTAATTACTTTAAGCTGAAAGGGTGTCATTTTGTTATAAAACCTCAATAATTTTACATAGGCATAAAATTCACTTTTATTAGTCAACTCTAAACATATTAATTTTAGGCTACCCAAAGCTTGATCTGTTTTGTTTAAAAACTCCTTGTTACACTCCAAATCAGTATTCAAAACAGGGTTATTAATATGTGTTATTTTTACTTTTAACTTACTTAATTCAAAGCCAAACAATGTGTCTTCGTGACCATAGCCAGTTATTTGTTCATTAAACAAAATCAAATCAAAAACACTTTTGTCAATTAAAAAGTTGTTTGTCATAAATGTTAGATAAGGATGTTTATTTCTATCAATAACTTTTTTACTTTCAACCTCTCTTCCATACAACCAACTCAATTTTTTATTTTTATTTGGCAATTTTTCTGGATAAATTCTTCCTCCGTAAACCAATCCTCCAAAGTCAACCGCTTCTATATAATTAGCTAAAAACTGTTTATTAACAACCATTGAATCACAATCCATAAAAAGTAAAAACGGATGATTAGCATATTGCTTAAATAAGTTCCTAATTCTAGATCTACCTATATTTTGTGGCAGTTCAATATAAATATGATTTGATAAAGACTCCTTGTTTTTTAACTTATACTGTTCTTTAGAACCATCATCAATTACAATTAACTCCAAGGCTTTATCTAACAAATTCATTTGGTCAGTTAAAACTTTTACAAGTTTTGTAACATCATAATTATATACAGGAATGCAAATTGAAATCATTATCTAGCTACGGAATTACTTCATTAAAATTAACATTTCCTTGTACACTTTTTTCCAACCTTTCCAAATAGTTGTTTCACCCAAAGAAGAATTATGCCATAAAGAAACAAACAATCCATTTACATTATTTACCTCATTAATTAAATTTTTAAGTTCAACCACAGCTTGTTCGGGTGTTAAATTCAAATATTTATTTAAAGTTCCATCCATTACCTGAAAAGGCACTATCCACAAAGGTCTTTGTTCTTCTTTTTCTAAATTATAAAAAGGGTATACATTACAAATTCCTGCTCTAAAACCTATTTGAGAGGCAAAGCCCATGGTATAATCTTTAGTTATTTTTTGACTAATTAAGTTTTCATAAGTAAATGGTAAACTCATTTTTAAAAAATGCTGCCTACTACTGGTTACCTTAGTCCTTAATATATTTTCTAGTCTTTTAACTTCTTTTGATAATAATTCGGGTTTTTTATTAGATTGATAAGAAGGATGAATTCCTATTGAATGTTGTTCATTTAACTTTAAAATCAACTTTTTTAATCCCTTCCTTTTATGGTGAATGTTAACATCGTGTTTTGCTCTATCTCCCAACAAGAAAAAGTATTTAGTTTTAACACCTTTTGAACTATCGGCAATAAAACTATAAGTGTCAAACGGATCTGTTTTTGATCTTAGGTATTGTTTTCTTTCTTGAATCTCTGCAATCTCTCTTTTCATCATTGCTTTAAAGAATCCGCCTAAAAACCTTATAGTTCCTTTTGCCTTATAGGCATAAGCAATATCTATATCCAACGTATTTAAATAACTTGTCTTCTTTTTAGAAAAACTCAACGCTGGAAACAATGTTAACAATTGATTTTGCAACTCTAAAGACCACAAATTTACCACAGGTTTTTTAAGAAAATTGTTTTTAAAAGACAAAGAATCTTCTGCTTTAAAACGTCCATGAACATCTGATTGAAAAGGCAAATACTCTTCGTATCTACTAACCATGTAAAAGGTAGAGGCAAAAATATCAAATAAAAAATCACCCTTGGTTTTAAAAAAATAAGGAACATGATTTCTCCACTCTAGCTCAATATTTTGATTTTTTATACCTTTTTCAAACAATAACTTTGATGGAATAATTTGTAAAGATTTCTCTATTATTTTTGATGAGTAATTAATTTTTGGCAAAGACGATTTTTTAAACTCATAAAGTTTATTGGTTAGTTTATAATCTACCCCTAACACGTATTTAAACAAAACGTTTAAAGTATAAATTAACCTAGAAGTAATAATATCTGAATAAATAATGATCATAAAAACTTACTATAAACTTCTTTAATAATCTCCGATTCTTTTTCCCAATTCAATTCCTTTTTAGCAATCAACAAACTTGTTTTATATGTGTTTTTGTTATCAATTAATACTTGTAGCTGCTCCTTTAATTGATCTATAGATCTAGATGACAAAACTTCTCCTACCTGATAACCTAAAGTAATTTTTTTCATTTCTGGTAAATCGGAAACCAAACAAGGAATTTCTGCATGAATATAATCAAACACTTTATTGGGTAAGGCATATTTGTAATTCATTCCTAAATTGTCTTCCCAAGACAACCCCACATCAAACAAAGGTGTAATCCTTTTTAACTCTAGTGGAGGCATTCTTCCATATAAAAGTATTTTATTTTGTAAGCCTTGTTTGTTTACTTTTTCAGAAACTTCTTTAAAAACATCTCCATCTCCAAACACACATAAAACAGTGTTATCCATATTTGCAACCACATCAATCATCAACTCAATTCCTCTTCCTACATTAACAGCTCCTTGGTAAATTACAGCTTGTTTGGCACTTATAAAGTTTTTAATCTTATTATTATCTGCTTTAATTGTCTTAGTAGAATTTGGCACATTTCTTACTATCTTTAAAGGAACATCATATGTTTCTTGATAGTAAGTAGCAATGGAAGAACAAACCGTAAAAACATCCTTTAATTTTGGAAAAATAAATTGTTCTATTGCTAACCAAATCCTTTGTACTTTGGGTCTGTGAATTAATTCTGGTACCTCTGTAAAAAGTTCATGACTATCATAAACAATAGGTTTATTACAAATTTTTGACACTAAAAAATTAGGCAATAACGTATCTAAATCATTAGACAATAAAACATCTTTTTTAGTAAAAAGCAAAAACCAAAACAACCTAAAGTTATATTCTGCATAGAACAGAGGTCCTTTGTTAAACAACAATTTAATTCTAGTTGTTTTATAATTTCTTTTAATGGGTAAGCTATTCTTTAGTTTTCTACCTACTAAGTGAATGCCAAAACCCATTTCTTGCAACGTGGTACAAACTTTATGCACACGTTGATCTATCACTAAATCATTGGTAACAGAAACGACAATTGTTTTCAAGAAAAAATTTTGACGAAATATACTAAAAACAGAGCATTAGACTGCTTTATCTTCTAACAATTCTATTCCTTTTTGAAGAATTAATGAGTTAGGAAACGTAATGTTTTCTCCTTTATCGGTTCTTATGTAAAAATAAAAACTGGTAATGTCTTTTACCTCTCCTGTAAGATCATAATCTTTATCTAAAATTCTAATTCTACTCCCAATTCGAACTGGGTGATTGAAAAACAAAATTACACTGGCTGTTAGGTTAGACAACAAGGACCATTGCGCTACAAAAGCTACTCCCAAAACAGCTAATGTAGATGATAAAAAAACTGAAAACTTATCAAAATCCACCCCCCATATTACGGCTAAAATGGTTCCAAAAATAGCGTAGATAATCATATAACAAATCACCACAATCACTTTTCTTCTATTAGCATCTATAGCTCTTACAAAAGTGAATTTTTTGATGGCATTTCTCACAAAAAAAAGCATTATCATCATTAAAACAATTGCTACAATACTAGATAACATCTCTTTTCTGAAAATAATTTGGGAGTCCATTTTTATGATATTTATATATGTAAAGATATAGGAAAAAAGAAAAATTGATCCTTATTTTTTAGATGTATTTTCACAAAACTCTATGTAGTTTCTCAAATAACAAAGTCTTTAATTGTGTGTAATTCATTACATCTTGTATGGCCTCTACTCGTTTTTCTTCATCTGCCACTTCTTGCATTAATTCCTTTACTTTTAGTTCAATTAAAACCCTTCTTAAATTTAAAATAGCATCTTGAACTAATTTTTGTAAAACATCTGTTTTTTGAGCCACTTCAATTTCTTTTGATGCCCAGTCACTCAACACATAACGTTCATCGTCCATTAAAATATTGGTTACTTCTGTAGAAATTTCTTGATCTTCATGACTAGTCAATCGCTCTACAGCTAATTTTTCTTCTTGGTTGATTTGATAACTTATTTCTTTATAAATTTTTAAAAACAAAGGATTGGTAAACTCAATTTCATCATCTTGTAACTGCAAATACAATTCATGAGCCACAGTATTGGTATATTCTTCTTTTACCATGATTACTTTTCCTCGTTTATCATGATCTTCCACCCAATCAATAAAATTTACTTCATGATTTCCATAGAGTAATAATATTTGAATGATTTCACGCTCATACAACTCTAAAGTATTAATTCCTTTAACCGTTAATGGAGCTTGCTTAGGGTTTTTACCTTGAGAAACCGCCATTTTATTTTCTTGAGCCATCATCATTTCATGAAAAGCAGCATCGTCTGGAGCATCGTTATGCTGTGAAGATTGGACTCTAGATTTATTTGAAGATGCCACAGTCATTCTTGGGGCTGTACTTGGCTTTCTACTTGCTTCTCTAGCTTGTTTATCTAGCATTTGAGCAAGCTCATTAAACAAAACCGTTTCAGAAATATCCATCATTCTAGAACATTCTTGCACATATACTTCTTGTTTAATATTATCCGGAATTTTAGAAATACTTAACACAATATCACGAATCAATCCTGCTTTTTTAATAGGATCGTTCTGTGCTTCTTCCATCAAAAGAGAAACTTTAAAACTGATAAAATCTTGCTGATTATTTTCTAAATATTCTTTTAACTCCTCAGTTGTTTTTTTCTTTGCAAAGGAATCAGGATCATCTCCGTCAGGAAAAGTAACCACCTTTACATTCATTCCTTGCTCCAAAATTAAATCAATACCTCGAACAGAAGCTCTTAAACCTGCAGCATCCCCATCAAATAAAACTGTCATATTAGGGGTTAACCTTTTTACCAAACGAATTTGATCTGGGGTTAATGCCGTTCCAGAAGAGGCAACCACATTGGTAATTCCACTTTGATACATAGAAATTACATCAGTATACCCTTCTACCAAATAACAATTGTCTTCTTTTGATATTGTTTTTTTAGCCTGATAAATTCCATATAAAATTTTACTTTTATGGTAAATTTCACTCTCTGGAGAGTTTAAATATTTAGCTGCTTTTTTATCGTTGGTTAAAATTCTACCTCCAAAACCTAGCACACGACCACTCATACTGTGAATTGGAAACATCACACGACCTTTAAAACGGTCAAATTGTTTACCATCTTCTTTTACAATGGTAACACCTGTACTTTCTAAATACTGAATATCATATCCATCTTTTAAAGCAGCATCGGTAAAAGCAGTCCATTCATCTAAACAATATCCTAATTGAAATGTTTCTATCATTTCGTTGGTAAAACCACGTTCCTTAAAGTAACTCAACCCAATAGCCTTTCCTTTTTGGGTATTAAGCATGGTTTTATGAAAATAATCTTGTGCATACTTAGACACCAAATACATGCTTTCACGCTCATCTGCAGCTTCTTTTTGTTCGTCAGACTGCTCTGTTTCTTCAATAGCAATATTGTACTTGTCTGCCAAATAACGAATAGCTTCAGGATAAGAATAATGCTCGTGTTCCATTAAGAATGAAATGGCATTTCCTCCTTTACCTGTACTAAAATCTTTCCAAATTCCTTTTACAGGAGACACCATAAAAGAGGGTGTTTTTTCGTCTACAAAAGGAGAAAGTCCTTTAAAACTACTACCCGATTTTTTTAAAGTTACAAACTCACCAATCACCTCCTCTACTCGAGCAGTTTCAAAAACACGGTCTATGGTTTCTCTGGATATCAATTTACTTTCATTTTTATACAAATATAGGTATAGAATTCCATCATACACAAAAAACAAAATATGATGATTTGGCTGTATTGATATATGACTTAAAAACCCAAACAAAACATTAAAAACCAACAAAATACCAAATTGTTTTTATCAATAAAAAACTTATTTTTATTCCCTAATCAAGCACTTTAAAAACAGAACAGACACATTTCATAAACTTAAAACCCTATAAAATGGCAACAGTAAACACGTATTTAAATTTTAATGGAAATTGTGAAGAAGCTTTTAATTTTTACAAATCCATATTTGGTGGAGAATTCAACTATGTTGGAAGATTTAGCGAAATGCCCGAAGGGGGTGGTTTTGAAGTACCAGAATCTTACAAAAACAAAATTATGCATATTGGCTTGTCTATTGGGAACACTCTTTTAATGGGTAGTGATACTATTGAAGGCGATTGGGCTCCTCCTTTTATACAAGGAAATAATTTTTCTATATCAATTCATACTGATAGTAAAGAAGAAGCAGACAAACTATTTAAAAACCTATCTGTTGGAGGACAAATAACCATGCCGATGGATAATACTTTTTGGGGAGATTATTTTGGAATGTTTACTGATAAATTTGGAATCAATTGGATGGTGAATTTTGCTTTAAAAGAGTAATACTCATCTTTTTAAAATTAAACTAAAAAGCCTGATAAAATAATATTTATCAGGCTCTTTTTATAAAATTCACACTTCATAATTTTAATTACGAAGCTTGTTTTAATTGCTTTAACATGGTACTGCTTAATTTACTTTCTGCATACGCTCTAGTAACCTCAAAAGAGGTTTCATCAGTACTTGGCATATCAAACATGGCATCTGTAAAAATAGCCTCACATAAAGAACGTAATCCTCTAGCCCCAAGCTTGTACTCAATCGCTTTTTCTACAATATAGTTTAAAGCCTCTTCATTAACTGTAAACTCAATACCATCCATTTGGAATAATTTGGTGTATTGCTTAATTAATGAGTTTTTAGGCTCTGTTAAAATAGCGCGTAAAGCTGTAGCATCTAAAGGATTCATATAACTCAACACTGGTAAACGACCTATGATTTCAGGAATCAATCCAAAGGTTTTTAAATCTGTTGGAATAATATATTGTAGTAAATTTTTAGCATCTACTTTTTCTTCACTTAATGATGCTCCAAAACCAACTGCTTGTCTGTTTAAACGTTTGCTAATATTACGTTCAATTCCAGCAAAAGCTCCACCTGCAATAAATAGAATATTTTTAGTATCTACTTCAATAAATTTTTGATCAGGGTGTTTACGTCCTCCTTTAGGAGCCACATTCACCACCGTTCCTTCTAATAATTTTAGTAAGGCTTGCTGTACTCCTTCTCCAGAAACATCACGTGTAATGGATGGATTGTCTCCTTTACGAGCAATTTTATCAATTTCATCAATAAATACAATTCCACGCTCAGCACTTTCTACATCGTAATCTGCAGCTTGCAACAATCTACTTAAAATACTTTCAACATCTTCCCCTACATATCCTGCTTGCGTTAACACTGTAGCATCTACAATAGAAAAAGGTACATTTAACATTTTTGCAATGGTTTTTGCAATTAATGTTTTTCCTGTTCCGGTATCACCTACCAAAACCATGTTACTTTTTTCTATTTCTACCTCTTCACTTGAAGTATCTGGCTGTGTTAATCTTTTGTAGTGGTTATAAACCGCCACTGCCATGGTCTTTTTAGTTTGATCTTGTCCAATAATGTATTGATCTAAGAACTCTTTAATTTCTCTTGGCTTTTTTACCACTAAATCAGAATTTTTACTAGTAGATTCCTCTTCTATTTCTTCTGATAAAATTCCATAGGCCTGAGAGACACAACTATCACAAATGTGAGCATCTACTCCTGCAATTAACAAGTTTGTTTCTTCCTTCTTACGCCCACAAAATGAGCACTCCGTTCCTTCTTTTGACATCTTTCCTAATTTTTGGTAATGGTTTGTAGTTTTGGTTGATAGGTTTTAATTCCTATACCAACAACCAACTCCTAAAAACAAACAACCAATTTATTTTCTTGCAAGAATTTCATCTACCATACCGTAAGCTTTAGCTTCTTCGGCTTTCATCCAATAATCTCTGTCAGAATCTTGAGAAACTTTTTCAAAAGGTTGACCTGAGTGATTAGAAATAATGGTATATAATTCTTGTTTTAATTTGTTAATTTCTCTTACAGTAATTTCCATATCTGTAGCTTGTCCTTGTGCACCTCCTAATGGTTGGTGAATCATGACACGAGAATGTGGCAATGCCGAACGTTTTCCTTCTGCTCCTGCACACATCAATACTGCTCCCATACTTGCAGCCATACCCGTACAAATAGTTGCTACATCTGGTTTGATAAATTGCATGGTATCATAAATACCTAAACCTGCATAAACACCTCCTCCTGGAGAGTTGATGTATATTGAAATATCTTTGGTAGCATCAACTGACTCTAAAAACAACAACTGTGCTTGAATAATGTTGGCAACTTGATCGTTAATTCCTGTTCCTAAAAAAATAATTCTATCCATCATTAAACGAGAGAAAACATCCATTTGTGTAATGTTTAACTGACGTTCTTCCATAATATATGGAGTTACTGAACTAACTATTTTATCGTAATGAGTACTGCTAATACCATGGTGCTTAGTAGCATACTTTTCAAATTCTTTTCCGAAATCCATATGTTCTTTTCTTAAGGGTTACAAAGGTAAATATACTAAAGTAAAGTTGAATTAAATAGTTAGGAAAAATACATCTCTTTTATTATAAACAATGATTTTAGTACTTTAGCGTTCTACTAGCAATTTGAATGATTTTTTTATGAAATATATAGCAACCTTATTTTTACTTTTTACACTTTCTACGAGTTTTGCCAAAGAGTTTAGAAGCGAGATTATCAACAGAATAACTCAATCTAACACACCACAGCAAAAATCAAATAAACTTGAGGATCCTTTTGAAACCAAACAAGACATAGATCATCAATTTGATTATTTATATAAAAAATCTACTACTTATCAAGAATACAAAGTGATTGGCATTTCTTTATACAATACATTAAAAAGTAGTGTTTTAGATTCTATACAATCTCAAAAAAACATTATTGCAGAAAAAAACAGTGCTATTACCGATAACAAACAACAAATATTATCCTTACAAAAAAAACTAACAGATACTCAAAACAAACTAGAAACAGCTATATCACTTAAAGAAAGTAGGTCCATTTTAGGAATGCCTTCTAGCAAAACTGTTTTTTCTACAGTAATAGCCGTTACCTACATTACCTTATTTATTTTACTAGCTTTCTTTGTTTTTAAATACAAGCAAAACCTTGGAATTACCAACAAAGCTGTTAGCGACTTAAACGAATTAGAAACTGAATTCGAAAAACATAAAAAAACCTCTTTAAAACGTTTTCAAGAAGTAAGTCGTAAACTACAAGACGAATTAAACAAGAACTGGAAAAAGGAAAAATAACCATACTCTTTTAAACAGATTCCTTATTCTCGTTTGCCTATCTTTGCAGCTAGAAAACTAGGAATTATGTCTTTTGAAAATTTAAACCTTAACAACCAATTACGTAACGCTATTAATGATTTAGGTTACACCGAACCTACCAAAATACAGGAAGATGCTTTCCCTTGTATCATGTCTGGTAGAGATGTGGTTGGTATTGCACAAACAGGAACGGGTAAAACTTTTGCTTACCTAATGCCTATTTTGCGCATGTTACCGTTTTCAGAACAAAAGCATCCTAGGGTTTTAATTGTAGTACCTACTCGTGAATTGGTAGTTCAGGTAATAGAAGCTTTAGACAAATTAACACCATATATTAATATTCGTTATGGTGGAATTTACGGTGGAGCCAACATCAACAAACAAAAAGAAATGATTCACAATGGTTTAGATATTTTAGTATCTACACCTAGACGTGTAATTGACTTAGGAATGATTGGAGCCTTAAAACTTAAATTCATTCAAAAACTTGTGATTGATGAAGTTGATGAAATTTTTAACCTTGGTTTTAGACTACAATTAATTGATATTATTGATTTGGTTCCTAAAAAGAAACAAGCTATTTTATTTTCTGCAACCATGACAGATGAAGTATCTGAATTGATTGAAGAGTTTTTTAACAATCCTATAAATGTTGAATCTGCAGCATCTGGAACTCGTTTAGAAAATATAGAACAGATGGCTTTTTTAGTGCCAAACTTTTATACCAAAATAAATTTATTAAACCATTTATTACAAGATGATGAAGACATGACACGTGTGTTGGTTTTCATCAAACACAAATATTTAGCCGACTTGGTTTTTAACGAAATTCAAGGAATGGCAGAATACCCAGAAGATTCTTTTGCTTTAATTCACTCTAACAAAACACAAAACTATCGTTTACGTTCTGTTGAAAACTTTAAAGAAGGAAAACACAGAGTTTTAATTACTACTGATGTTTTATCTAGAGGAATGGATATTCCTGATGTAACCCATGTAATTAATTTTGATTTACCAAAAGAGCCAGAGGCTTACATGCATCGAATAGGAAGAACAGGACGTGCTGCCAACGAAGGTTTTGCCTTATCGTTCATCACAGAAAAAGACAATGAAAAAGTAGCAGAAATTGAGGCACTGATGGATTATGAAATTCCAAAATACGGAATGCCTAATGAAGTTTTTATTGAAAGTAAATTGTTAGAAGAAGAAGTTGAAAAAGAAGACATTACTCCATATCAAAAACTAGGTTCTAAAGAATTTGCCCCTGGACCTGCCTTTCATGAAAAATCTGAAAAAAATAAAAAAGTAAACTTAGGAGGTAGCTACCGAAGAGAAATTGCAAAAAAATATAAAAAACCTCAACGAAGAAAACCCAAGAAATAGGCAATGGTTAATGGTTAATGGTTAATGGTTAATGGTTAATGGTTAAAATTAGAAAAGCATTTTAACACATCATCATTTATTCTATAAACGTTAAAGGTTTCAACTTCGCATGAACATCCGTAGTCCGTTAGCATCAAAAAGTCTCTAGGGATAGTACAACATTTAGGTGATTTCCTCTATTTTTAATTGCTTTCCGTTAAACACAAAACAATCATCTTTTTGTTTCCCTAAAAGCAATGCTCCTATTGGGGAATTGATGGAAATAACCATAAAGGTTTTGTCTATATATTTTACTTGCCCAACACTTGTCGCTAAAAAATAATAACCCCCATTTGCTACAACCAAGCTCCCAATTTGAGCTTTGGTTTTAGAAGATGTTTCTATTTTACGTAAACTGTTTTTTTGAGACAAAACCGTTTGATATTGTTGTCCCAATTTTTCCATTTCCAACTGTAACATTGCCCTACCCGTTTCATGTTTATCACCAGCAGAACTTTTAGTTTCTGAATTTAAATCTTGCTGATAACCATTAATGGCTTGCTGAATATTCTCTAATTTTTCATCAATAATCTGAATACACTTAGTTAACAATTCCTCTTTATTCACTTTCATAAATCTAATTTTAATTGAATGTATTGTTTAACCGTTTTAGGCTCTTCGTTATTTAAATTACTCATAGAAATCCCTAAAAGTCTTACAGATTCTTTTAATTCATTTTGATACAACAACTCTTTAACAACTAAAAATATATCCGTTTTCAAATGGATATACTCTTCCAAAGTTTTGCTTCTTGTAGTCTGATTAAAATCACTATACTTTATCTTTAAAGTAACCGTTCTTGCTTTTACATTACTTTTTAACAATCTGTTTTCTATCTCATTAGCCAATACTTCTAATTTTTCTAAAATAAAAACTTCTGACGTTAAGTTCTCTAAATAAGTATGTTCTGCACCAACCGATTTTCTAGTTCTTGAAGGTCTTACAGGACTATTGTGAATTCCCCTAACAATATTGTAATAATACTGTGCAGAACTTTTAAAATGTTCTTCTAAAAAAGTTAAATTTTTACTTTTTAAATCGGCTCCAGTAAAAATTCCTAATTGATACATTTTTTGAGTGGTTACTTTTCCTACTCCATAAAACTTTCTAATCTGTAAAGTCTCTAAAAACGGAACTACCTCATCTGGAGTAATGGTTTTTTGTCCATTAGGCTTATTAACATCCGAAGCAATTTTTGCCACAAATTTATTAGGAGCAATTCCTGCCGAAGCATACAAACCTGTTCTCTTAAAAATTTCTTGTCTTATTTCTTCAGCAATCATGGTAGCCGATTGCATATTTTTTTTGTTAATGGTTACATCCAAATAAGCTTCGTCTAAAGACAAAGGCTCAACCAAATCTGTATACTCGTAAAATATTTTTCTTATTAGACTAGAAACCTCTTTATATCGAGCAAAATCAGGGCGAACAAAAATCAAATGCGGACACATTTTTTTAGCCAACGAACCCGCCATGGCAGATTTTACTCCAAACTTTCTTGCCTCATAACTAGCAGCTGCAATAACCCCTCGTTTTCCATCACCTCCAACCGCAATCGCTTTTCCTTGCAATTCAGGAGCATCTAACTGAGCTACCGAAGCAAAAAAAGCATCCATATCTACATGGATAATTTTACGTATAATAAGCTCCTCTTTTTTCAATAGATTTAAATATCAATAGCAAAAAAAGCTCTATCAAAAAAAATGACAGAGCTTTTCATTATTTTTAATAAAATATTAAATAACTCCTTGAGCGAGCATGGCATCGGCCACTTTTACAAAGCCTGCAATATTGGCTCCTTTTACATAATTAATATACCCATCTTCTTCAACACCATACTCTTCACATGATGCGTGAATACTTCTCATAATTTCTTGTAATTTTTCATCAACTTCTAAGCGAGTCCATTTATAACGCAAAGCATTTTGAGTCATTTCTAAACCCGAAGTTGCCACTCCACCTGCATTAGAGGCTTTACCAGGAGCAAATAATATTTTTGCTTTATGAAACACTTCTATAGCTTCTATGGTTGATGGCATATTAGCTCCTTCTGTTACACAAATACATCCGTTATTTACCAATGTAATTGCATCTTCCTCTTGTAATTCATTTTGAGTAGCACAAGGAAAAGCAACATCACATTTTTCTGACCAAGGTGTTTTTCCTTGATGAAAAACAGCCGAAGGATAAACCTCAACATACTCTGAAATACGACCTCTTTTTACATTCTTTAAATGCTTGATAAAATTTAACTTTTCTTGACTAATTCCATCCTTATCATAAATATAACCTGAAGAATCGGACATTGTAACGACTTTACCTCCTAACTGAATACATTTTTCGGCTGCATATTCAGCTACATTTCCAGATCCAGAAATTAAAATAATTTTATCTTTTAAACTATCTTCTTTTGTTTTCATCATGGATTCCGCAAAATATACTGCTCCATAGCCCGTTGCTTCGGGTCTAATTTGAGAACCTCCCCAAGACAGTCCTTTACCAGTTAACACACCCGTAAATTCGTTTCTTAATTTTTTATACATTCCAAATAAAAATCCAACTTCACGAGCTCCTACTCCAATATCTCCAGCAGGCACATCTGTATCATGACCAATGTGTCTAAATAATTCAGTCATAAAAGCGTGGCAAAAACGCATAATTTCATCATCAGATTTTCCTTTAGGGTCAAAATCTGAACCTCCTTTACCACCACCCATTGGCAACGTAGTTAAAGAATTTTTAAACACTTGCTCAAACGCTAAAAACTTTAAAACGCTTTGATTCACTGTAGGATGAAATCTCAATCCACCTTTATAAGGACCTATGGCAGAATTCATTTGAACCCTGTATCCTCTATTTATTTGCACCTCTCCAGCATCATCTACCCAACAAACCCTAAAAGAAATCAACCTCTCTGGCTCTGCTATTCTAGACAGAATTTTTTTACCTGCATATATTTCATTTTCTAATATATAAGGAACTACTGTTTCTGCAACTTCCTGTACAGCTTGTAAAAACTCAGGTTCATGTGCATTACGGACTTTAATATCATCCATAAATTCTTTTACATCTTTATTCATATTTTTTGTTTTATATACTCCAAATTATTTCTTTATTAAGCAAGACAAGAAACATACCATTTGTCTACTTATTTTTTTGATTTTAAATTAAAAATTCTATTGATGTTAAACCCAAAAAAGAAATCTCTTTTAGACCAATCTCCTGCTGCTTGTGTAATAAAAGCATTTTCGTACATTCCTTGAGCATTGCTAAAATGTAACTGAAAAACATGTCCTCCTGTTTCTATTTCATAACCTATAGAAAATACATTTTTGTAAGGACTGTTAGTTGCTCTATTTAAATGCAATCCATAATCTACCACTATTCCCATTCTTTTTGTAAACAAATACCTTCCTCCAAAACCTAAAGCATATTGCAAGTTATCTTGCTCGTCTAACTCCACCAATCCATCGTGTAAAATTGTTGGAATAAACTCTACAGATAATTTGTCATTAATTTTACTAGCCATAATTATTTGATGGGTACTTCTTAACCTGTTTGCAAACTCTAATCCAGGCAACAAATCTTTATCTAAAGAAGTATCTATTCCTAAAAGATGGTGTCCTGCAACAGTAAACGGAAAACCATTCTTTTTTTGATGAAGAATATGATATTTTGCCCCAAAATCGTATGTTTTTCTGAACTTACTCCTAGAAAAACTCACATTTATTTTGTCGGTTAAACCATATACAAATTGCAGTCTTGTAGAAGCTATATCTAATCCAAACAAATCTTCAATTCCGTTTTTAACGGTTCCAAACCTGTGAGCTACAATAAAATTTAAATGATTTTTAGGCACTAATTTGGGAGTTTCAAAATTGACCAATTTGTAACTTTTAAAAGTTGATGTAACCTCTTTTGTAGTATTTTCTGTTGTATCATTAAGCATATCCAACAAATCATTTTGAGCAAATAATGACACCTGAAATAAAAAAACAAAGACTATAAAGTAAAACTTATTCATAATTATGAATTTAATTATTTGTAATTTAAGCTAGTATTAAACTACTAAATCTTAAATTCAAAACCATTAAAACATGAAAAAAATATTTTTAATTACAGTTTTATCATTTTTACTAGTCAATTGTACCAATGATAGTGAATCTGACTTAATGGAAACAGATACTGACCCTACCATCAAACTTACTTATACAAAAGACATAAAACCTATTATTGACAACAACTGCTTACAATGTCATAATAACCCACCTACAAACTCAGCTCCTTCAAGCTATAATACTTATGAATTGGTTAAAAATGGTGCTAATTCCATTCAATCAAGAATGAATAATACTTCAGCTCCTATGCCTCAATCAGGATTGTTACCAGCTGCAACTAGAGCCAAGTTTGATCAATGGATTACGGATGGAAAACTAGAATAATTATGAAAAAATCACTCTTTTACTCTCTTATATTTTTACTAGGAACTACCTTTTTTTATGGGCAAAAAAATTTGTTCAAAACAAATAATGCCATTGTTAAATTTGATGCTGCCAAAACCAATATTGAACCTATAAAGGCAGAAAATCAAAAAGCCAAAATTGTATTAAACACCAACACAGGTGAAATTGCTTGTTTAATGAATATGGTTGATTTTGAATTTCCTAACAAATTAATGCAGGAGCATTTTAATGAAAATTATATTGAAAGCGAAAAATATCCTAAAGCAACTTTCACAGGAAGAATAAACAACTTTAACACCCTTAATTTTAATACAGAGCAAACTATAAACGTTACAGGAAACTTTAAAATTCATGGACAAACACAACAAAAAACAGTTCTTTTAAAAATCTTAAAAGAAGAAAACCTATATGTTCTTACAAGCAATTTCACAATACAACTCAAAGATTTTAAAATAAAAATACCTAGTATTATGTTCTTAAAAATTGCCGAAGAAGTAGAAGTTCAACTGACTGCAAAATTAAAAGAATTGTAATAGTTTACTCAACTTTGTAAAAGTCTATACAAATACAGAAATACTCCAAATAGTTTGTTAAATTTGCAATCTAATTTCTGAATAACAATTATGTTAGATAAAGTTAAAGAACTGATTGGTGAAGTAAATGATTTTAAGGCCTCTAGTAAAGAGGAGCTTGAAGCATTTAGAATTAAATACATGGGTAAAAAAGGAATTTTAAATGACCTTTTTGCTGAATTTAAAAATGTAGCTAACGATCAGAAAAAAGAATTTGGACAAGCATTAAACACGTTTAAAAATGCTGCCGAAGGAAAGGTAAACGAATTAAGAGCGCATCTTGAAGAAACAAGCTTAAACACTAGTAGTTTAAACGATTTAACAAGACCTGCAGAACCTTTACAATTAGGTTCTCGTCATCCTATATCTATTGTAAAAAACCAAATTATTGATGTGTTTTCTAGAATCGGGTTTACGGTTTCTGAAGGACCAGAAATAGAAGATGACTGGCATAACTTTACTGCCTTAAACTTACCAGAATATCATCCTGCAAGAGACATGCAAGACACGTTCTTTATTGAGCAAAATCCAGATATTTTATTACGTACACATACTTCATCTGTACAAACAAGATATATGGAAAACAATGAACCACCTATTAGAACTTTATCGCCGGGTAGAGTTTTTAGAAATGAAGATATTTCTGCTCGTGCTCACTGTATTTTTCATCAAGTAGAAGGTTTGTATATTGATACCGATGTTTCTTTTGCCGATTTAAAACAAACGCTTTTATACTTTACTCAAGAAATGTTTGGAAAGTCTAAAATACGTTTACGTCCATCTTACTTTCCATTTACAGAGCCTAGTGCCGAAGTAGATATTTATTGGGGACTAGAAACTGAAACTGACTATAAAATTACCAAAGGAACAGGATGGTTAGAAATTATGGGATGTGGAATGGTAGATCCTAATGTATTAAAAAATGCCAATATAGATCCTACAAAATATAGCGGTTACGCTTTTGGAATGGGTATAGAACGTATTGCTATGTTGTTATATCAAATTCCAGATATTAGAATGTTTTATGAAAATGATGTTCGTTTCTTAGAGCAATTTAAATCCATCAACTAAAAAAAATAAAAGTTGTAAAGCTAAAAACTTTACAACTTTTTACTTTATTATTCATTCTTTGTTATATCATGAAAAAAGACATCAAAATACCAGAAGTTAAAAACATTTATATGGCCGTTGTAAAGGAATTCAATGAAGAATTTCAATGTGATGATTGGAATGCGTATTTAATAAATGATGGAGATGATGATATAGAAATGGCTATTATTGTTTCTAAAGGTTATGATGAAGATAAAATGATTGAAACTTCTGTAATGCGTAAAACCATTCAGAAATTACCTACCAAATCTTTTGCAAAAGTAGAATTGGTACAACCAGATTTATTTAAGTTAACCAACTTTTTTAATACTACTTTTTTTATTGGAAATACCATGTATGAGAAAAAGTATGTGTTTGAGAAAAACACCATTAAAGAAGGTGCGTTAAGAATGATTAAACAGTTAAACAAAGAAGGAATTATTGCCAAATAGTCTTTAAAAAAAAGAAAAATAAATAGTTTTAAATCGTCATTCTGAATTTATTTTAGAATCTCATAAAGTGAAGTCGCAAATATTAATGAGAACCAGAAACAAGTTCTGGTTGACGAAAGCAATACTTTTCAAACATAACACAAAGCCCCAACTTTAAAAGTTGAGGCTTTGTGTTAGTCTAAATTTTCAGACAATATTTTAAAGTGTTTTCTTGGGCTTTTCCCTTCGTAGACCACACTATAAACAGTGTCAATAATAGGAGTTTTTGCTCCATTTACCTGATTAATTTCATAAGCGGACTTTACAGCGTAATAACCTTCGGCAACCATTTGCATTTCCATCATTGCAGACCTAACGGTATATCCTTTACCAATCATATTTCCAAACATTCTGTTCCTACTAAAAGTAGAATAACCCGTAACCAATAAATCACCTAAATAAGCAGAGTTATTAATATTACGTTTCATTTTATGTACTTTTTTAATATAACGCTTCATTTCTCTAATAGCGTTAGACATTAAAACCGCTTGATAATTGTCTCCATATCCCAAACCATGAGCTATTCCAGCTGCAATGGCATAAATATTTTTTAACATAGCTGCATATTCGGTTCCAATAATATCATCAGAAGTTTTACAAAATATATAGTCAGATGTTAAACAATCTGCCAAACATTTTGCTTTTGCCTCATCTTGACAAGCCACTGTTAAATAAGATAATCTTTCTAAAGCAACTTCTTCTGCATGACACGGTCCTGCAATAACTCCAATATTTTCAAAAGGAACTCCATAAGTTTCGTGTAAATGTTCTCCTACAATTAAACCCGTTTCAGGCACAATTCCTTTGATGGCAGAAAAAACAGTTTTCTCCTTTAAAGGAATCTCTAATTTAGACAGTTCTGTATTTAAAAACGCTGATGGAATGGCAAAAATTAATATATCTGCATAATCTACCAACTCATTAATATCATCAGACAAAATAAGCTGTTCCGTTTTAAACTCAACCGAAGCCAAATAATTTGGATTATGACTGTGCTCTTTAATATACTCTATTGCAGTAGTGTTACGCATGTACCACCCTACCTTATCTACCTTTTCGCATAACATTTTAACTATAGCTGTTGCCCAACTACCTCCTCCAAGAACGGCTACTTTTGTGTCATTTTTCATTAAAACGTATTCTTTTTACTACCTCCAAAAGTAAGATTTATCTACGTAATTAAAAGGTTAATCGGATATAAATCACAAATCAATCCTTATTTTTATAATATCTAAAACTTAAAAACCCATATGCTAATCTCTAAATTACCTAAGCTTTCAGAAAGTATTTTTTCTACCATGTCTGCATTGGCAAACAAGTATAATGCCATAAACTTGTCTCAGGGATTTCCAAATTTTAATACTTCCGAAAAACTTCAGGATCTGGTTACACTAGCCATGAAAAATGGTTATAACCAATATGCTCCTATGCGTGGAGATATGGAACTAAGGGAGACCATTGCTCAAAAAATTCAGAAAAGTCATCTAACTAATTATTCCCCTGAAACAGAAATATGTATTACTGCCGGAGCTACAGAGGCTTTATTTAATGCCATTACGGCTTTTGTTCACAAAAATGATGAAGTTATTATTTTTAAACCCGCTTTTGATAGTTATGAACCTGTGGTAACATTAAATGGTGGTGTTCCTGTATTTATTCAATTAAACTACCCTAACTACAAAGTAAACTGGCAGGAAGTAGCAAGTAAGGTATCTAACAAAACTAGAATGATTATTCTAAACACTCCTTTAAACCCCACAGGAACATTGTTTAGCAATGATGATATGCTTGCTTTACAAAACCTTGTTAAAGACACTAATATTATTGTAATTAGCGATGAAGTATATGAACACATGACCTATGACAATTTACCTCATCAAAGCGCTAGTAAATACACCACCTTAAAAGAACAAAGTTTTGTCATTGCCTCTTTTGGAAAAACCTTTCACAATACTGGCTGGAAAATGGGCTATGCAGTTGCCCCCAAATATTTAATGGATGAATTTGTAAAAGTACACGAGTTTAATGTATTTAGCATTAACACCCCATATCAAAAAGCGTTTGCTACCTTTATTAAAGACGAAACCAATTACAATTATTTAAATCAATTTTATCAGAAAAAAAGAGATTTATTTTTAGATGGCATAAAAAATAGTAATTTTAGCTTTGTACCAAGTAAAGGAACTTATTTTCAACTACTAAAATACAGTGCTATTACTAATAAAAATGATGTTGAATTTGCCAAAAGATTAGTAAAAGAATTTAAAATAGCTACCATTCCTATTTCGGTATTTAACACAAATAAATTAGATGAAAAGGTATTGCGTTTTTGTTTTGCCAAAACAGACGAAACCCTAAAAAAAGCAACAGAAATATTATGTCAGATTCATTAAACATCACTCTAGTTCAATCAGATATTATTTGGATGAACAACCTTAATAACTTAGAAAACTTAGACAAACAATTGGCTAATATTAAAACCGATTTAATTGTATTACCCGAAATGTTTTCTACAGGTTTTTGTATGGAACCTTCTAAAGTAGCCGAAACTACCGATGGACTTTCTGTTTTATGGATGATGAAAACAGCCAAAAAATTAAACTGTGCTGTATGTGGATCTTTAAGCATTCAAGAAAAAAACAAATATTACAATAGATTTTTCTTTGTAACACCTAATGGTATTGAAGCTGCATACAATAAAAAACACCTATTTAGCTTCGGAAAAGAAAACGAAGTCTATACACCTGGAGAAAAATCAATAACCATAAATTACAAAGGCTGGAAAATAAAACCTTTTGTTTGTTACGATTTACGTTTCCCTGTTTGGTCTAGAAACACTAATAATTACGACTTAGCACTTTATGTAGCCAACTGGCCTGCAAAAAGATCTTTTGCATGGAATAGTTTGCTAACTGCTAGAGCTATAGAAAACATGAGCTATGTAGTGGCCGTAAACAGAATAGGAATAGATGGAAACGAATTAAAATACCAAGGAGACTCTAAAGTAATAGATCCTTTAGGAGAAACTTTAATCGATTTAAAAGAATCTAAAACAGTTAGGCAAATCAACCTAAAAATAAACCATTTAGAAAAAGTAAGAGATAAGTTTAAATTCCTAAAAGATGCCGATGAATTTAAACTTAAGGACTAAACAACAATTTTACTTTTCACTTTTTGCTCTACCTCAGCAAACAATTCTTCAAACGACTTGTCTGCTATTTTTATAGGTTCGTGAGTTTCTATAGTCATATTTACTCCAATATTCATTGGGAATTGACCATACTCCCATAATTTCCATGAATTATTAATACTTACTGGAATCACAATAGCATTGGGGGCAAACTTGGCAAGAATTTTTAATCCGTTTTCAGAAAAACGTTTCGGCTGTCCATCTCTACTTCTAGTCCCTTCAGGAAAAATAATTCCAGCACGATTATTTGCTTTAATATACTTAGCAAACTTTCCTATTTCAGACAGAGCTTGTCTTGCATCTTTTCTATCAATCAACGCAGAACCTCCATGTTTAAGATTAAAAGAAACACTTGGCAATCCTTTCCCTAATTCTTTTTTAGCGATAAATTTTGGATGTAAATCACTAAAAAACCATCCTAAAGGTGGAATTTCATGAGTACTTTGATGGTTAGACACAATAATATGTGGTAAAGAAACATCAAACTTATGGTGATTGATAAACTGAATCCTTGTTCCTAAAATGTATAATGATGCTGTTAACAAAGCATTTAAAACATCTACTACCTTTTTATGCGCTGTATACCCTCCAACTTTTAAAGCAATCCACTGTATCGGATGAAAAATGCATAATAACAATCCGTAAACAAAATAAAATATTACCGATAAGGGATAAGCCAATAGACTTTTACCTAAAGGCATTTTTTTATGTTTAGACATATTTTAAATTTTAATGGATTAAATCCACTGAGACCAAGGAATTCTTGATAAAATTAACAACAATGCTATTCCGTAAAAAATGGCAAATGACTTAAACTTAGCTTTGTCTTCGGTTAATTTTTTATGACGAGACCAACCTACAGTAATCAATGCAATGGCAATAATCATGGTTAAAGGATGCTCAACACTCATCAATCTTAATTCAGCATTTTTCATGGCTTTTCCCATGCCAACAACTTTCATGGTCTTGTACCAAGGAGAAACATAATAAGCTATTAATCCTATTAAAAATTGTGTGTGTGTTAAAATTAAGGCTATCAATCCTAATTTACGATCTCCTGCTTTAAATTTTTCTTCTCTTTTTAAACTCATTACGGCATTAAACACAACCATAACAATGGCAATTAATACAAATGCTGCTAAAATTGAATGTACTGTTTTCATCTATTTGTTTTTTGGTCTGACAAATTTAAGTATTTAGATTTATTATCTGCCATTAAATATTCAGCTCTTGAGGGCACCAAACATTTTCTATTTTCCCACAAACCATAATGTTCTTTTTTGGGAATAATTTGACCTGTACTATCAATATATTGTTGATTTTTTGTTTGATAAATCATTCTCATTCTTCCATCAATAACGGCTTGTCTTACCGCTTCTATTCTTTGTTTTTTAGACAAATGTTCTTTTTTATGCTCTTTATACAATTCTAATCCAACAGCATTGTTAAACAAATCCATTTCAGAACTCACTTTATCTGGCAACACCCCATCTTCTAACTTATGTTCTAAGAAAAACTCGTAATTTCCTTTTTCATGTTCTTTTCCTAAACTTCTAGCCGAACGCCAACCAATTTTTTCGGCCAAACTCCACATCCAAAAAGCATGTTTAAAAGCATCTAACTGATTTCCTACATGATGATTCCCCATCACTCCTATATTTAAAATAGAATCTATAGTATGTTCTACATCTTTAGAAACTCTATAAGCTCTTTTTGCTTTAAATGGATGAAAAAACACCCAACATTTTTCATGAGAACTTAATTTTTTATAACCTTTATAAGATTGTGAATATGTTTTATTTAAAATTCCTATTCCAAAAAACAGAAAAAACAGGTATTTAAGAGTGGTTGGGCTCTTCATATTTTTTTAATTGATATTAATTACTTTATTTCATGTCTAATTTTACTTCTCCAAAAATAGAATATATTTGCGCTATATCTTATTTAATTTGAGCACACTTAAATCTTTTTTAAAAAACACTTTTGTTTATGGTATTGCTGCTGTTTTACCAAAAGCTGTTAATGTTTTTTTAGTGGGTTTACACACCAAAACCCTAGAAAGCACAAGTCAATTTAATGTAAATACTGAGTTTTTTGTGTGGGCTGCCTATTTTAATGTATTGCTTACTTTTGGAATGGAAACCACTTTTTTTAAATTTTTTAATTCCGAAAAAAATAAAGAAAAGGTACTAAGCACCTCTTTTTGTACAGTAGCACTAGTCTCCTTTTTAATATTAATCCCTTTATTTTTACTCTCTAATATAATAGCCCCTTTTTTAGGATTTGAAGAAGTTCTTCACTTTAAAACTCTAGTAGGTATATTGTTATTTGACACCCTAACTGTAATTCCTTTTGCTTATTTAAGAGTTAAAAACAAAGCTATAAATTATGCAATGTTTAGGGTTTTAAACATTTCTATTTACGCTATTCTTAATGTTTTGTTTTTATTGATTTTATCAGAACAAGAAATCACCACCATTTTTGGTTGGTACACCACAAGTTCAAAAGTAGGTTATATATTTTTAGCCAACTTATTTGCTAGTGGACTCACTTTTTTGATGGTATTACCCATGTTCTTAAAGTTTAAATTAAAATTAGACATTACCTTATTAAAACAAATGCTTACCTACGGATGGCCTATATTAATTGCCGGTTTGGCCTATGTAACCAATGAAAATTTAGACAAACTTATTTTACCAATATTTTTAAACGATAGTATTGCTGGGGCTTATGCAGGAACCTATAAACTAGGTGTATTTATGTCTTTATTTATTATGGCATTTAAACTTGGAGCAGAACCATTTTTCTTTAATGTATCGCACAAAGAAAATGCTAGAGAAACTTATGCCATTATCCTAAAATGGTTTACCGTGTTGGGAGCTTTTATCGTTTTAACCATTGTAGCTTATATTGATTTCTTTGCTCAACTTTTATTAAAAAAACCTGAGTATTTTGAGACTTTGGCCATTGTTCCTATTATTTTATTAGCCAATTTATTATTGGGTATATACAACAATTTATCGGTTTGGTACAAAAACACTAATCAAACCAAATACGGAATGTATTTTTCTATTTTAGGAGGAGCATTAACCATTGTAGGATTGCTAATTTTTGTGCCAATTTTTGGATATATGGGAGCTGCATGGGTTACGTTTTTTGTGTACGGAATTATGATGACAACCTCTTATTTATACGGTCAAAAACACTACAAAACTCCTTATGAAGTTTCTAAAATATTAAGTTTATTTTTATTAATAACTTCACTTTGTTTTGTTTCCTTTTATCTTTTTAGAGGACAAATTATTACCAACAGCCTATTGCTTTTATCAACTTTATTGTTAGTTATTTTTGTGGAGAGAGATTTTATTACGCAAAGGTTTTTAAAGTCTAAATAAGACCTTACTTTTGCCTTAAATTCTATTTTTATGAAAGTACAAATCATTAACAAATCTAAACACAATTTACCTCAGTATGAAACTAGTGGAGCTGCTGGTTTAGATGTAAAAGCCAACATATCAGAAAGTATTTTCTTACCCCCCTTAGAACGTACTATTGTAAAAACAGGATTATTTATTGCTTTGCCACAAGGGTACGAAGCACAAGTAAGACCCAGAAGTGGTTTGGCTGCAAAAAAAGGAATAACAGTCTTAAATTCTCCTGGAACTGTAGATGCTGATTATCGTGGAGAAATAGGGGTAATTTTAGTCAACTTATCTAATGAAACCTTTGAGATAACCGATGGTGAACGAATAGCACAATTGGTCATTGCAAAACATGAACAAGCTGAGTGGATAGAGGTTGAAGAATTAGATAGTACACAAAGGGGAACAGGTGGATTTGGTAGCACTGGAACTAAATAATTCCTATCTCCATTATTGAGTTTTACTACTCATAAAAAACCTTTTCTACCAAAATCTTTTTCAAAAAGAAGAACCTACCTTAAACAAATATGAAAAATCAGCTTAGAAACATACTTGAACTAAATTTAGCTTTGCTTATTATAGCCACAGCTGCTCCTTTTGGAAATTACATTTCTTTACCACCAGCAATCACTATTTGGTCCAGATGTTTTTTTGCATGTATAGCCATTTTTATATACATGAAATTTAAAAAAATTACTTTTAAGTTTGATGCTTCTAAAGACGGAAAACTCTTTTTAATTTCTGCTATTTTACAAGGTGGACATTGGATTACTTATTTTTATGCTTTACAACTGGCGGGAGCTGGATTAGGAATTATTTCTCTATTTACTTATCCTATTTTCACTACTTTATTAGAACCTATAATAAGAAAAACCTCTTTTAACCCCAAACACTTATTTTTAGGTTTGTTGGTTTTATTAGGGTTATATATTTTAACACCTGAGTTTAGCATGGGAAACCAAACTAGCTTAGGAATTGGTTTTGGAGTAATTTCGGCAATTTTCTATGCCATCAGAAACATTTTAATGAAAGACTTAGTAGCCAAACACAACGCAACTAAATTAATGTTTTATCAAACTGGATTGATTGCTATTTTATTAGCTCCTATTTTTGTGTTTATACCCTTAGATATTGAAGCATACTCAAGTCAATTATCACATTTATTAATTTTAGGAATTTTTACCACAGCAGTAGGACATACATATTTGGTGAGTTGTTTTAATAACTTTTCAGCAACAAGTGCCTCTTTGTTAAGTTGTATTCAACCTTTATATGGAAGTTTATTGGCTTTTGTTTTTTTACATGAAATTCCAACCATTGCTACAGTTACAGGAGGACTTATGATTATATCTGCCGTTGTTTTAGAGAGTTTTATTGCTAAAAAAAACTAGATTCTCTTTATTAACTTCCCTGGTAATACTTGAATTAAACCTTTCATTTCTAATTGAAAAATATAGTTAGACACTTTGTAAATAGGAATACCACTTGTTCTAGCCAATTCATCAGCATGTATGGCATTTATAGCTAACAAATCATAGAGTTCTTTTTCTCCTTCTTCCAATTCAACAAACAATTGGGGCTGAACTATTTTAGGTTCTTTAATGGTAGCTTTTTTCCACCCTAGTTGCTCTATCAAATCGTCACCTGAAGTAATTAATGCAGCTTTGTGATTTTTAATCAACTCATTACAGCCTTTACTATATACATCGGTAGTTCTTCCAGGCAATGCAAACACATCTTTATTATAAGAATTGGCAATATCTGCCGTTACCAAAGAACCTCCTTTAAAGGCAGATTCTACCACAATAGTAGCCTGACTTATACCCGCTACAATTCTATTTCTTTTTAAAAAATTTTCTCTTAAAGGTTGTTCATCATAAGTAAATTCAGATAAAAAGCCTCCACTTTCTTTTACTTGCTTATAAAACTTTTTATGTTCATTTGGATATACTGTTCCATAACCATGAGCCAAAACCGCAGTAGTAGATAAATTGTTTTTTAAAGCTTCTAAATGTGCACAAATATCTACTCCAAAAGCAAAACCACTTACAATTAAAGGTTTATATTCTTTTAAAGATATTATCAATTCCTCACAAAAACCACGACCATAACTAGACATATTTCTAGTTCCTACAATGCTAATAATTTTTTGATAAGCATTAAAATCACTTTCTCCATCATGAAACAACACCAAAGGAGCATCGGCACAATGCAACAGGTATTTGGGGTAATTTTTTTCTTGATAATACAAACATTTCAACCCTTTTGAAATGGCTCTATTTAATTCCTTTTCTGCATTGATTAAAGATGATTTGGAAAACAGTTGATAAAACAACTTAGCACTTACTTCTTTTTCAATTTTATTCTGTTGATGCGCTTTAAATAATGCAACTGCACTACCATAAATAGCAATGAGTTTTTTAGCCGTAACAGCTCCAACTCCTTTGGTTTGTTGTAAAGCCAAAGCATACATGAGTTCGTTAAAATTCATTTTCAATTTTTACAAAAAGATACAAAAATGTTTCTTTTAAAAAAGGCTCTCTAAGTATTGAAACTGATAGATTTTTTAATATTTTTGTTTTATGCAATTATCAAAATACATTAGCGATTTACTTTACAGATACGAGTGTGTAATAGTTCCTAACTTTGGAGGGTTTGTTAGCAATACCATTCCTAGTAAGAGAAACACAGATAATCATCAATTTACACCTCCTACCAAAACGATTTCCTTTAATATAAACCTTCAAAAAAATGATGGTTTATTGGTTAATCATATTGCAAAATCGCTAAACATTTCTTTTGACAAAGCAGCAACTATAGTACAAACTACTATAGAAAACTGGCAAAAGACCTTAGAAGAAAACCCTCTGCTATTAAATAATATTGGGCAATTTACTTTAGAGAATGAACAATTGGTTTTTGAACCTTTGAATAAAATCAATTATTTAACTAGTTCTTTTGGGTTGAGTGACGTAAATGCTGACTATATTTTAAGAAATAATATTGTTAGTCCTAAAACTGAAGTTAAAAGGTCTTACGGTAAATATTTTGCAGGTGCAGCAATCATTGCTGGATTGTTTTTCGCAGGAAGTGTTTATGTACAGCAACAAATAAATCAACAAGAAATTGCAGACCAGCAAGAAGTCACCAATCAAATTCAACAAGCTTCTTTTAATATTTTAAAACCTTTACCTGCCGTTACGTTAACTGTAGAAAAAGAAGTCGTTGAAGAAGTATCTTATAAATACCACATTATTGCTGGTGCTTTTAAAGAATCTGAAAATGCTCTTAAAAAAGTAAATCTTTTAAAAGCCAAAGGGTACAATGCAAGTATTATGGGATTAAATAAATGGGGCTTAACACAAGTAAGCTACGCATCTTTTAACAACAAAAGAGATGCAATTAACACCATGAATGCTATTCGTAAAAAAGACAATAAACACGCTTGGTTATTTATCAATGAATAAACAATAAATCTTATCTTTAAGCATAAGTTTTATTAAAATTCTATGAAAGCAAAAACATCATCGGCTTCTTTAGCCATTACTACAGATATTATTTTACCTAGTGACACCAATGCGCTTCACGGTTTATTTGGTGGAGAATTATTGGCTCGTGTAGATAGAATTTGTTGTATTGCTGCACAAAGACATGCCAATGCAATTTGTGTAACAGTGTCTGTTAACAATGTTTCTTTTGGAAAGGTAATTCCTTTAGGAAGTATGATGACCATTGAAGCTAAAGTTTCTAGATCTTTTTCATCTTCTATGGAAGTAATTGCCGATGTTTATTTAGAAGATAGAAACTCTGGTGAAATTACCAAGGTAAATGAAGCTATTTATACTTTTGTTGCTGTAGATAATAATGGAAAACCTATACCTGTTCCAGAAATCATTCCTGAAACAGATTTAGAAAAACAACGTTATCAAAATGCTTTACAACGCAGACAACTTAGCTTAGTAGTTGCCGGAAAAATGAAACCAAAAGAGGCTACCGAATTACAAGCTTTGTTTAAATAAGCTTGGTTTTTAAAACAATAAATCTTCTATTCTAGTAATAGTATCTTGTTTAGATATAGAAAGTCTAACAATACTATCTCCCGTACATAAGAGACTATGTGGAATATTGGCATCCAAAGAAATCATATCTCCTTTTTTCATTTTCACTTTTTCGCCATCTACACTAAACTCTATACTTCCATCAAAAATTGAAACAATAATTGGATGCTCTGTTTTATGTTCCTTAACCTCTTGTCCTTTTTTCATGACTATTCTAATTTCCTTAGAAAATTCAGTTTCGAACAAAACAGTTAAAGAGGGTTTTGTTTTATAGTTTACATCTTTTAACAAAGAGATTACTTTCATACTTTTAATTTTAAGTTACTCTAAAATAAAGATATTTTTTTACAATAAAACATGACCTACATCATAATTAATTACATTCTTGCCAACCAATAAATAGGATTTTGTCTTTGGGTATCTTTCCAAATTTGGAATTTAAGTTCGGTATTTCCAGTTACCTTATCTGTAAAAACAACTCCTAAAGGTTGTTTTAAATTTATTTGCTGTCCCTTACTTACATACACCTTATCCAAATTATTATAAAGTGATATATAATTTCCGTGTTGTACATATACCGCATAACGACCACTAACATATTGTATAGCCAATACGGTTCCTTTAAATACAGCTCTTGCAGTGGCATTCTTTTTTGTAGTAATATGTATTCCTTTACTATCTATTTGAATTCCTTTTAAGGTAGGGTGTGGAATGACTCCATACTTTCTTGTTACAATTCCTTCTGTAACAGGCCAAGGTAACTTTCCTCTATTTTCTTCAAAACGATAAGCCAATGCTTTTCCTTCTGGTGTTAGAGCAAAACCTGAAGTTTTTGCATTGACATCAACTTTAGTATCTTTTTTAGACCCAGCTCTAGAGGCCGCAATGGCTTCTTTAATTACACGTTCAATTTCAGCATCTAACCTACGCTCTTCCGCTTGTTTTTTTCTAATATCTGCCAAATACTGCTTCTCTTTAGATTTTATTTTTTTCATCAAACCTGTTTGGGCTGCTTTTTCAGATTTTAATTGATCCGCTTCCTTTCTATTGTTTTTAGCTAAAGCATCTTTTTTATTTTTTTGCTGTTGTAATTTACGAGTCAAGTCTGCTACCTTTTCTGTTTTAGCAACAATGGTATCTCCTTGTTTTCTTCTAAAATCTGCATATTGTTGCATATAGCGAAAACGCTTGTAGCCTTGAAAAAAATCTTCAGATGACAATAAAAACATCAATTTGCTTTGTTCGGATTTGCTTTTGTATGATTTTAAAATCATTTCGGCATAATCTTCTTTTAGCACCTTTAGTTCCTTTTCTAAAGCTTTTTTCTGTTTTTCGTTCTTATTAATTTCTCCTTGTAAAAAATTGGCTTCGGCAGTAATAGCCTTGATTAAATCGGACCTTACTTGAATTTTTTTATTCAAATCATTCAAATAACCTAAAAGGTTTTCTTCCTTTTTTTGGTTTTGAAACAGGAGTTTATTTACCCTCACAATTTCTTGTTGTAACTGGGCACGTTTTTTTTCTAATTCTTTTTGCTTAGCAGTTTGCGAAAAACAAACAGTAAACATTAAAAAAAATGCACAAAGAAATAAGAGATATTTTTTACTCATTGTCTTCTGTAGTTTCTTTAGGTTTTAGAATTACTTGTTTATCGCAATCTTTAGGTACTTTATATGGAAAACTTAAATTTTCGTTAAACTTTACATCATTATACTTTATGGTAATTACCGATTCTTTTCCTTTATTTTTCCCTTTTATATTTAACTCTTTAGGAAACAAAAAACCATCAATCTCTTGATAATTTTTGTAATAAGTTGCAAATAAAGTTTGTCCAAAAACTTGCTCTATTACCTGAGATTTGGTTTTAAATGTAAACGGATACAAGGCTGCCTCAATATAATAATCTTTGTTTCTTCCATCGTAAACAAAATAAGAATTGTCGTTAACATCCATCTTAAAACGATTTTTCTCAATATTTAATATCAAATCACCCACAAATAATTTTTCTAAAATAGCATAAGAAACATCTACTCCTATTAATTGTTTTATAAAATCAAAAGAACCATCAAAATAAGTTTTATCAAATTTATTGTAATAATGAACGCTGTCTTTTTCTATTAACATTTTTACTACTGGAATCCCTAAAAAATCACCGCTTATCCAAATTTTTTCTCCTTTGGCAATTCTAAAATTTAGTCCTAATTTTTGAGAAGAATTCCCAATTTTATAAGACATTTTAGCATCTATTTTTACCGTATTAAAATCCGCCTCTTTAAAAGAATTTTCTTTGTATTCTTTTACCAATTTTGAATATCTAATGTGGGGAATTTCAATTTCTGGGTTTACACTTTTTTTAACACCACATGAAACCATAAAAAACAGCATGATAACTGCCAACAACCTAAATTGCATATGCCTAAATTTTGATGCAATATACAATTTATTACTAGGAATCATAGTATCAAATCCCTTTAGGAATGGCATGAATTAGTGCCTTTGTATAGGCTTTTTGAGGTTGATTATAAATAGCATCGGCATCTCCTATTTCTTCTATTTTTCCTTGATTTAGCACAATTAATTGATCGGACATAAACTTTACAATAGACAAATCGTGAGAAATAAAAAGATAGGTAAACTCAAATTCCTTTTTAAGTTTGTTCAATAAATTCAACACTTGAGCTTGAACCGAAACATCTAAAGCCGATACAGATTCATCGCAAATAATTAGTTTGGGTTGCAAAGCCAAAGCCCTTGCAATTCCAATTCTTTGTCTTTGTCCACCAGAAAACTCGTGCGGATATCTATGGTAATGTTCTTTTTCTAAGCCTACTTTTTCTAATAGTTGATAAATATATTCTTTCCTTTCTAGACTAGATGCTAACACTTTATGCCTCATCATAGGCTCTAAAATGGCTTCACCAACTTTCATGCTTGGGTTTAAAGACGAATAGGGATCTTGAAAAATTAACTGAATTTCTTGTCTGTATTTTTTTCGTTCAGAATGACCAAGGGTTAATAAATTCACCCCATTATACCAAATTTCGCCAGCCGTAGCTTTTTCTAAACCTAAAATGGTTCGTCCGATGGTAGATTTTCCACTTCCAGATTCTCCTACCAATCCAACTGTTTCTCCTTCATAAACTTTAAAAGAAACATCATCAACTCCTTTAACTATATTGGGTTTTGCAAACCAATTGTTTTTAGAAGTATAATAAGTCTTTAAGTTTTTAACCTCCAACAAAGGTTGTTTGTTATATAATTGTTGATGAAATTGATTTCTTTCTTCGGTAGTAAAAACCTCTTCCTTAAAATCATCTTGCAAATAACTGGCTACCGATGGCAATTCTTTTAGCCTAATATTAAGTTTTGGTTTGGCATTGATCAATGCTTTGGTATATATTTCTTTTGGATGTAAAAACACATCATTTACACTACCTTGCTCCACAATTTTACCTTTTTGCATCACAATTACTTGTTGAGCTATTTCGGCAATTAAAGCCAAATCATGAGTAATAAACAAAACACTCATGCCTGTTTCTTGCTGTAATTCTTTTAACAACAAAATAATTTCATCTTGCACCCTAACATCTAAAGCTGTGGTAGGTTCATCGGCAATAAGCAGTTTGGGCTTACAAGCAATAGCCATGGCAATCATTACTCTTTGTTTTTGCCCACCAGACAACTCATGCGGATATTGAGTCATCATTTTTTTAGCTCTAGGAAGTTTTACTTTTTCAAACAATTGTAAAACCTCTGCTTCAATTTCATTTTTTGATAAATCTGTATGTAAATCTAACACCTCTGCCACTTGTTCTCCACAAGTTAAACTTGGGTTTAGTGATGTCATAGGTTCTTGAAAAATCATACTAATTTCTTTCCCAACTATTTTTCTAAGTTCCTTAGAGCTTAAATCTGTCAATGAAATATTATGATACAAAACCTTTCCCGTAACTTTTGAAATGTTTTTGGGCAACAACCCCATCATTGCCATAGAAGTCACCGATTTTCCACTACCAGATTCCCCAACAACCCCAACAATTTGATTAGGCATAATTTCAAAACTCACATCGTGAACTACCTTACTTTCTACCTGTTGGTTTTGAAAAGAAATATTTAAATTTTGTATGCTAAGGATTGGTTTCATATAGGTAAATATAACCAAACCTTTATCAACTTTTATATGCAAGACCTTGTATTAAAGTAATTCATAAAACAATGTTTATGCATATTAAATCTAAATAAGTTTTTACAACTGTTTTTTTGTTATACTTTTGCCAAAGTTTATAGACAGTCTAAATTAAAACATCGTGTTTAAACCCAAATTTATCATTAAAGACATTTTATGTCTGTTTTGTTTTCTTGTCTTTTTTGTCTTTTTTGTACCCCATGCAAATGCACAAACCAACTTAACAATTACAGGAAAAGTACTTGCTGAGTCTGGTGAAACATTAGAAGGAGTTACCATTGTTCTTAAAAATGAATATAGCGGAACCGTAACCAATGAGAACGGAGTCTTTATTCTACAAAACATCAGTACCGGAAAACATATTTTACAAGCTAGTTTTTTAGGTTACACTACACTGGAAAAAAACATTAATGTTACTGCTACAACCAATCAATTTAATATTGAATTAAAAAGCGAACTTTTAGAAATAACGACAGTTGAGTTAACTGGAAAATCTAAAATTCGTAAAATTAATGAGCAATCTTACTCGGTAACTTCAGTCTCTACTAAAGATTTATTAAATAGTTCTTCGGATGCTAAACAAATTTTAGATCGTGTACCGGGAATTAGAATTTTACAAGAAGGTGGTTTAGGATCTAACTTATCTTTTTCTTTAAATGGTTTTAAAGGAAATCAGGTTAAATTTTTTCTAGACGGTGTTCCTATGGATAATTTTGGAGCTTCATTTAATTTAAGTAGCATTCCTGTAAACACCATTGAACGCATAGATGTTTATAAAGGAGTAGTCCCTGTTTGGTTAGGAACCGATGCCTTGGGAGGTGCTATTAATATTATTACCAACCAAGCGCATGATTTTTTAGACACTTCTTATTCTTACGGTTCTTTTAATACCCATAGAGCCTCTGTTAATGGAGCTCATACCAACAAAAAAACTGGTTTTACCTTTAGAGGAAACTTAAATTATAATTATTCTGACAATGATTATAAAGTTTTTGCTGATATAAAAGATGCCAATGGAAATATTTTAGAAACTACAAACGTAAAACGCTTTCATGATAGATACCGATCTCTTACCGCTAAAGTAGCCTCAGGTGTAGTTAATAAAAAATTTGCAGACCAGTTATTGTTAGAGCTTATTGCTTCTGGTGATGACAATCAAATACAAAATGGAGCTACCATGGCTAGGTCTTATGGAGCCATTACACAAGAAAGTAAATCTATTATTTCTGGATTAAAATATAAAAAGAAAGACCTTTTTACAGAAGGTTTTGATGTTAGTCTAAACGCTAGCTATAACCTAAACACCCTTAAAACAATTGATACTTTAACTGGAATTGTTTACAATTGGTATGGAGAACAAATACCAAGTAATTCTCAAACCAACGGAGAAAAAGGAACCCCTATTAGTGATTTAAAATTTGATGATAAAGAATTTACAAATCAACTAAACCTAGGGTATTTGGTTAATAAAAACCATTCATTGTCTTTCAATTATGCTTATCAATATTTTAATAGAGAAGAATTTGATAGTAAAAACCCCGCAAAGCAAGAATACTTTTTTCCAAAATCACTTTATAAAAATGTATTAGGACTTGCTTATAAGTTTGACTATAATTCCAAATGGAATACTACTTTGTTTGGAAAAACTTATTTCTTAAAAGTAAAATCTGCTAAGCAAGAAAGCACCAGCTCTGAAACTTATATAAATAACATTATTAACAAAGAAAATTACGGTTATGGAGTTGCTAGTTCTTATTTTTTACTACCTAACTTACAATTAAAAGCATCTTATGAACACACATATAGAATGCCACATCCTAATGAAATTTTTGGGGATGGTTTGTTAATAAATTCTAATGAAGATTTAGGCCCGGAACAAAGTGATAATTTTAATTTTGACATTGCTTACCATTTTAAATTAGCCATCAATCATTATTTGGATCTTAAAAGCACTTTTGTTTACAGAAATGCAAAAGACTTAATTTATGAAGTAGTTACCATATCTAATCCAAAAACAACTTTTGGAAATCTTGCTGAGGCAAGAACTACAGGTATAGAAGGAAGTTTAAATTACCATTGGAAAGAAATATTTAAACTAGGAGCCAATGTTACCTATCAAAACATCACCGATCAAGCCGACCAAACATATAATGACTATTCAGGTTATCAACCAAACTTTAACAAAGGAGCTCGTTTACCTAATACTCCTTACTTTTTTGGTAATGCAAATGCTGGCTTAAGCTTTAAGGATATTTTCACCAAGCAAACAAATCTTAACATTAACTACTATTTTTCTTTTGTTAAAGAATATTATTTAGGATGGGCTAGATATGGAAATGCAGATGACAAAGCTACAATTCCTCAACAATCATCGCATAGTTTAGAACTTGCTTATAGCTTAAAAAACAACAAATACAACATCGCTTTAGAGTGCCAAAACCTGACCGATGCCTTATTGTATGACAAGTATAGATTACAAAAACCTGGAAGAGCTTTTTATATAAAACTAAGATATTCCTTATAAAATTAATAATATAAATCAACCAATATGAAGTTTCAAAACATAAAACTTAGCTTAACATCACTTATTTTAAGTGTTGCTACCATTTTTTCTTTTTCATCATGTAGTAGTGATGATAATAACGATATTAGTACATCAGACAAACCATTTGTACTTTCTTTAGCAATCCAAGGAAGTGATAACGTTTTTACTTATTACACCGTTCCTTTTGAAGATGTAATGACAGGAACATTAAGTGCTGCTGGGCAAGGAATTGAACAACCAGGCTATTACGATTTTACAAAAATAGACAATACAATATATAGCTTAGGCGGATTAGATGATGTAAACGTTGTAGCCATTACTCAAAACGGAGACAGTAGTTTAAACCAAGTAGGTGATGTTTCTTTTTCTACTGCAATTGCTGATTTTGTAAAAGGAGATGACAATACATTGGTATCTGTAAGCATGAGATCTTCGTCTGATGTAATTACTTTCCGTAAATTCAACTCTAACACTGTTGCTGTAAACGAAACGGTAGACATTCCAGTATCAACTATTACAGATTTAAATGGACCTAATTATTCTGGAATGGCTGTTAGTGGAGATCACTTATTTTTAAGTTATTATATTTCTAATCCCGAATCCTTTAATACTGACAATACAGAACAAGCTGAAATAGCGGTTTTTTCTTACCCTGAATTAGAGTTTCAAAAAGTAATTACCGATACTCGTGTAGGACCTATTGGCGGATTTAATATCAAATCTGGTTTGATAAAAGATGAAAGTGGAAATATTTATGCATTATCACATTCTAATCCTGCTAACGGATATAGCCAAAGCACTAAACCTGGAGGAGTTTTAAAAATAAACGCTGGAGAAACTGACTTTGATAGCCAATACTTTTTAGACATTCCTGCTTTAACAGATGGTAAACAAGCATCACACCTAAAATACTTAGGAAACGGTAAAGTATTTGCTGAAATTAATATGGACGACAGAACTGAACAAGTAAGATGGTCTGATGGACCTTTACAATCTGCAATTATTGACTTAACAGCCAAATCAATTAATTACATTAGCAACGTTCCTGAACACAAAGGAGATGGTAGAAGATTATCTGCTTTACAAGACGGTCAATATGTATACTTATGTGTTCCTATTGTAGATGATGGAATTTATGTTTACAAAATGGACACAAATAATTATACTGCACAAAAAGGAGCTAAAATACAAGCTAATTTTGTTGCTGGTTTCTTTAAATTTTAATTTGTAACAAAATTATAAAGTCAGCCTATTATAATATAGGCTGACTTTTCTATTTTATATGAAAAACAAAACGTTTAAAAAAAGGAAAGGTAAAAGTCAATTCAGAAAAATAAATGATTGGCTACACTTGTGGTTAGGATTGATTTCTGGAGTTGTTGTATTTATAGTAAGCATTACAGGTTGTTTTTATGCTTTTCAACAAGAAATTAAAGATACACTAGAACCTTGGCGTTTTGTAGAAAAACAAAACACTGATTTTGTACCTCCAAGTCAGTTAATTGACACCGCTAAAGTATATGTGCCCAACCAACAACCCTCAGGTTTAACATATAGCAATAGAGAGGGAGCTGCAGCCGTTGGTTTTAACTCCTCTAAAAACGGAGTACGTAGTTTTACAGCTGTTTTTATAAACCCATATACAGGTACATTTATAAAAAAAGAACAACAATTAGGGTCTGGAGAATTTAACTTTTTCCGATTTATTATTAATGGTCATCGTGCATTGTGGTTACCCTATACTATTGGTAGACCTATTGTAGGAATCTGTACCTTAATTTTTGTTTTTTTAATGATTAGCGGTTTAATCATGTGGTGGCCAAAAAACTTAAAAAAAACCAATGTTAACAAAAGTTTTAAAATTAAATGGAAAGCTAGTTTTAAACGTGTAAACTACGACCTACACAATGTTTTAGGATTTTATAGTTTACTTTTAGGATTAATGATTGCCATAACAGGATTGGTTTGGAGTTTTGAATGGTTTGCAGATTCTTTATACTATGTAACTTCTGTAGGAGATGAACGCCCTGAACATGAACATCCACATTCGGACATCAACTATATTAATTTAATTTCTAATGATAGTATTTCCCCTCTAGACAAAGCTTGGTACACAACACGAGAACAAGAAATGGAAGCTCAAGGTTTTTATATGACTCCTGTTTTAAAAGATGATGACGATGTTATTGAGATCATTGCTTATCAAGACCATGGTTCTTATTATAACCGTAATGAATATTATTACGATCAATATACTTTAAAACCACTTCGTGCCAAAGGAGATCGTTTTATAGAAGCTAATTTTGCAGATAAATTAAGTATGTTAAATTATGACATTCACATTGGTGCCGCTTTAGGTTTATCGGGTAAAATATTAGCTTTTTTCATTAGTTTCATCTGTGCTAGTTTGCCTATTACAGGATTTATTATTTGGCTAAAGAAAAAGAAATAACATCTAAAAATTACCTACATACACTTAAACATTGTTCATAGAATATAGACTAAAGTAATTTCATTTATTTAAATTATATATATTTGATTTATTCACTATCAAACTATATATGCATAATCGTAAAAGATATTTTTTCATTTTTGGAGGGCTTACTTTGTTTTATTTTTTCTGTTTAAATGTTACTACTCGTCAAAAAGAAACATTTAAAATACCTAAAATAGAAGAAAAAGTAAAAAAAATACCTGCTGCCACTCCTTTAAAAAAATCATCTTCTGGCTATAGATACAGAAAATATAATCATGTAGCCAAACTTTATCAACGTTTGGCTTTACCAGTTACAGAACTTTGCATTAAGCACAAAGTACCTCCAGGAGCTGTGCTGAGTATTATTTCTTTAGAATCTGGTTGGGGACAAGGATATATTGGTAGAATTACAGGAAATTTTTTAAGCTTAAATGCATTTGGTAACGATGCTGAATTACCTGCTCTTAAAATGCCCAAAGATATTACCACCCAAACCACTATTTTAGATAAAAGAAAACTTGCTAAAATTCCAAAAGCCAATATTATTTGGGAAAACAGACCTCCCTCTTTAAAAAAAGATTATCGCCCAGATAGCATTGCTGGAACTACTAGACATTTAGAATTCTTAATCAATCATCCTGATGAAATGACCAAAGCCAATCTTAAAAATGTAGAAGATTTTGTGAGTAGATTTATTTCTCACACCAGCAGCATTAAAGCCTACAACGAAGCTAGAACTTTATTAGACGAACAAGTGGCTACTCACGGAATTGAAATTTTATTTGATGCCAAGCTAAATGAAAAATTTATTTATACCATTGGTGGTAAACCCAACTCTTTTAACTTTAGAGAAACTTGGCCTAAAAAAGTCATGAATATTTTTAAAAACACAGGGGTAAACAAACTAACTAAAGAATTATATCTCAACAAAAAAACTTTTGAACAGGTTTGGTAAGAACGCCACATAAATTTACAGTAATGGATTTACAAAAACTAAAATTCCCAATTGGAGTATATCAACCTAATAAAAACCCTAGTGTTGATTTATTAGAAAAATGGATTACTGAAATTGAAAAATTCCCTTTAGAACTAAAGAACATCACTAAAAATATTCAAACTGAAAAATTAAATTGGAAATACAGACCCAATGGTTGGAGTGTTAAACAAGTTATTCATCATTGTGCTGATAGTCATATGAACTGTCTTATTCGTTTTAAACTAGCATTAACCGAGAAAACACCAACCATTCGTCCTTATTATGAAGACCGATGGGCTGAACTTACAGACTCTCTAGATGATCATATAGATGATTCCATGAAAATACTGACTGGTTTACATAAAAAGTGGGGCATTCTTTTAAGAAGTTTAACCAAAGAACAATTAGAACTAGAATTTATACATCCTGAACACGGACAAAAGTTCAACTTGGCCGAAACTATTGGAAATTACTCTTGGCATTGCAATCATCATTTAGCTCATATTAAAAACGGAATTAAATCTAACGGACAGTATAATTAAAGTTTAAAAATTAGTTCTTTTTACACTTTAACTTAAACACTAAAACAAAGAGTAATATTCAGACACTAAGAACCTAGACTAGAAAACAAACAACCAAGAACAGATTAAACTCTCGATTTAAACACCTACTTTTGCACAAAATATTTTTGTGTGAATTATTTATCTATAGAAAACGTTTCCAAAGCTTTTGGAGAACGTGTATTGTTTGAAAACTTATCTTTTGGAATTAACAAAGATCAAAAAATTGCCTTTGTAGCTAAAAACGGAACAGGTAAAACTCGTTTGTTAGAAATTATTGCAGGGAATGATATTCCTGATACAGGACAAGTGGTAACTCGTAAAGATTTACATGTTTCATACCTTTCTCAAGAAGATGCTTTTGATGAAAATCAAACCGTAGAAGAAGTCATTTTTGATTCAGACAGTAAAGTATTAAAAATTGTTCAAGAATACGAAGAAGCTATTTTAAATCCAGAGAATGCAGAAAGATATCAATTAGCTTTTGACATGATGGATCAATACAATGCTTGGGATTTTGAAACCCAGTACAAACAAATTCTATCAAAATTAAAACTAGATAATTTACAGCTAAAAGTAAAAGGACTTTCTGGAGGGCAGCGTAAACGTTTGGCATTGGCAACTGTTTTAATTAGCAAACCTGATTTATTAATTTTAGATGAGCCTACCAACCATTTGGATTTAGAAATGATTGAATGGCTAGAAGATTTTTTTGCCAAAGAAAAAATCACCTTGTTTATGGTTACTCACGATCGTTACTTTTTAGAACGTGTGTGTAACGAAATTATAGAAATGGACAACGGACAGTTGTACAGCTACAAGGGAAATTATTCTTATTATTTAGAAAAAAAAGAAGAACGCATTGAGCTAGAACAAACCGTACAAGCCAAAGCTAAAAACTTATTTAAAAAAGAGTTGGATTGGATGAGACGTCAGCCCAAGGCTCGTACCACAAAATCTAAATCTAGAATTGATGACTTTTTTGTGATTAAAGAAAAAGCCAGAGCAAGACGTTCTGAACACAAAGTTCAATTAGAAATTAACATGGAACGCTTGGGGAACAAAATTGTAGAATTTCACAAAGTTTCTAAAGCTTGGGAAGACATGGTAATGCTAGACCAGTTTGATTATAATTTTAATCGTGGAGAACGTATTGGAATCATTGGAAAAAATGGAACAGGAAAATCATCATTCTTAAATGTTTTAACAGGAAATACTCCTGTTGATAGTGGAAAAGTAGTCGTTGGAGAAACCATTAAATTTGGATATTACCATCAGTCTGGAATTCAAGTAAAAGAAGGACAAAAAGTAATTGAAGTCATTAAAGAATTTGGGGAATTTATTCCTCTTGCCAAAGGACATAAAATATCTGCAAGTCAATTGTTAGAACGTTTTTTGTTTGATAAAAAGAAACAATACGATTTTGTAGAAAAATTAAGTGGTGGAGAACGTAAACGTTTGTATTTGTGTACGGTTTTAATTCAAAACCCAAACTTTTTAATTTTAGATGAGCCTACCAACGATTTAGATATTGTAACCCTAAACGTGTTAGAAAGCTTTATGTTAGATTATCCAGGAAATTTAGTGGTTGTATCTCACGACCGTTATTTTATGGATAAAATTGTAGATTCTTTATTTGTGTTTAGAGGAAATGGAGTGATAGAAAACTTCCCTGGAAACTATTCAGATTTTAGAGCTTATGAAAATTCCGACAATCAAGAAGAGCAAGAAATTGTTCCTACTAAAATTGAAGCTGTTAAAGAAAAGCCTAAAACTCCAGCAAAGTTAAGTTATGCCGAAAATAAGGAATACATCAACTTAGAAAGTGATATTGCCAAATTGAATCGTAAAAAAGAGGCCATTGAAGCTGAGTTTGCAGATGGTAAAATAGAAGGTGATGCTATTGACAAAAAATCTATTGAGCTTCAAAAAATTATTGATGATATAGAATTTAAAGAAATGCGTTGGTTTGAATTGAGCGAAAAGTTGGAGGGGTAAAACATATTGCATCTCGACTGCACTCGATGAACTTAGATAATACAGCAATCCAAATAGTCAAGGTGTTAGATATGAGTTGAAAACCTAAAAAAAAAGTATCTTTATCTAGAAAAATTGAAGATTGCTATGATCATTAAAAAAATACTGATTGTTCTAATTACACTAGGAATACTAGCCTGTGAAAATGATGAGATTATTGAAACAAATCATAAAAAAATTACTGAAGGAAAATGGAATTTTAAAACAAATGCAACTTCAAGATACCAACTAGATCTAGACGACTACCTAACAATTGATTTTAAAGAAGATAATACTTTTGAAATTACAGAATCAATAGATGATAATTTAAGATATGCATACGGAAATTGGTCTTTAGATTCAGAAGAAAAGAAAATCACCTTTTCAACCATCGAACATAAAATTCCTGAATTAGATGAACATATTTTTTATATGTTTTCAAAATCAATATTAAAATCTATAACCAATTTTCAGCCAAATTATACAGAACCTACAACTAACACATGGCTTATTGAAAAATTAAAAAAAGACTCTTTTGTAATATATAAAGAATCTATCTTTGATGAAAACATCAGATCTTTTAAAATCTTTTTACAAAAAATCCCAAATTGAAAACTCAATTTGGGATTTTTTTATGTTTATAACTTGTAGCTTTTTAACTAATATCTATTACTTCTTTAATTTGTGGAGCATGTTTTTTAATGGTTGCTTCAACTCCATTTTTTAGTGTCATTTGATTTACATTACATCCCACACAAGCTCCTTCTAACTTAACCGTTACTACGTCTTCTTCAATACTAATTAAAGAAATATTTCCTCCATCAGACTCTAAGAAAGGACGTATTTCGTCTAAAGCATTTTCTACATTTTTTTGTAATTCTTCTACACTCATGTTTTCTAAATATATTTTACTTTGCTAAAAATAACATTATTATTTGGTTGAACAACCACTCATGTTGGTAATTTTTACCGCTTCGGTTGGTGGCAAATCTGTATTTCTCTTTACCAACTCACCTGCCATGTTTTTGGTAATTTCTTTAAAAGCCAATTCTTGTGGTGTTCCATCTTGTAAAGCTACAGGATGACCAAAATCACCTGCTTCACGAATACTTTGTACCAAAGGAATTTCTCCTAAGAAAGCCGTTTCTAAATCTTCTGCCAAATGTTTAGCTCCATCTTGTCCAAAAATATAGTACTTATTTTCTGGCAATTCAGCCGGAGTAAAATAACTCATGTTCTCTACAATTCCCAATACAGGCACGTTAATATTCTTTTGCTGAAACATAGCCACTCCTTTTTTAGCATCGGCCAATGCAATGTTTTGAGGTGTACTTACCACCACTGCTCCTGTAATTGGCAAAGCTTGTACTATAGATAAATGAATATCTCCCGTTCCTGGAGGTAAATCAATTAACAAAAAGTCTAATTCTCCCCAATCTGCATCAAAAATCATTTGGTTTAATGCTTTAGAAGCCATAGGACCTCTCCAAATTACCGCTTCGTTAGGGTTGGTAAAAAACCCTAAAGACAATAATTTAATTCCGTAATTTTCAATAGGTTTCATTTTAGAACGACCATCAACATTAACAGAAATAGGTTTTGCTTTGGCAACATCAAACATAATATGCATTGATGGTCCATAAACATCGGCATCTAGTACTCCGACTTTAAATCCCATTTTTTGCAAAGAAACTGCCATATTAGCTGTTACAGTAGATTTCCCTACTCCTCCTTTACCAGAAGCCACTGCAATAATGTTTTGAATTCCTGGAATTTTATCTCCTTTTATTTGATTAGGATTTGCTTTAGGCTCCTCTTTTTTTGTAGCAACTGATAAATTTACTTTTACCTTAGCAGATGAAAACTGAGCTATAACTGCTTTTTCAATTTCTGTTTCTGTTTTCTTTTTGGCTTGTAAAGTAGGATTGCTAATTTGCACATCAATGACCACTTCATCACCAAAAATATTAATATTGGTAACATTGTTATTTTCTACCAAACTTTTCCCTTCACCAGGAGCTGTTATGGTTTCTAAAATTGCTTTTATATCTGATTTTGTAATACTCATTACAGTGTATTTAAATTGGGTTACAAAGATACGTTATTCTGTAGAAATTTATTCTATCGTCTCTCCATAGTCTTTTATAAATTAAAATCTTACACATATTTGTGCTTGTTGTTAGCTAAACCGCTTTTTTCTTCCTAATTTTCAGATTCAATTTTACAACTAACTATATGGATGTAGACAATTTGGTGCAAAAATTCCAAGAAGAGAAAGATGTACTTGCTTATCAAAAATTATACGAAATGTATAACAAAAGTATGCTTGGAGTCATCAATAATATATTAAGAGATGAAGATCTTTCTAAGGATGTTTTGCAAGAAGTTTTTTTAAAAGTTTGGGATAACATAGAGAGTTACACTCCTAAAAAAGGTAGATTTTTTACCTGGTTGTTAAACATTTCTAGAAACGCAGCTATTGATAAAACTAGATCTAAAGATTATCGTATTAACAAAGCAAACCAAAGCCTAGATATTTTCGTAAATATATCAGAACAAGAGGAAAAGGAAGTAAGTGATGAAGAAAAATCGTTATTTGCTAAAATTCAGAAAATGTCTGAAAAGTGTAGAAAAGTCATCGACTTAATTTTTTACAAAGGATATACACAAAGAGAGACTTCTGAAGAATTAGAAATTCCTTTAGGAACGGTAAAAACAAGAAGCCGTAGTTGTTTGGAAAATTTAAGATTGAGTATAAACAGGTAGGGATTATGGAGAATATACAAGAATATATAGCATCTGGAATATTAGAATTATACGTTGCGGGTACGCTAAGTAGAGAGGAAAGCTACGAAGTGTATACCATGATACAAAAGCATCCAGAAGTAAAAAATTATATTAAAGAAATAGAACACACAGTTGTAAAAATATCGGAATTAAGTAACAAAAAAGGATTTGTAGCTTATCCGTTTAGCAAGTTAATGACTGCTATTAACGGTAAGAACACCAAAGTAATTCCGATTAAATGGTATAGTTACATGGGATGGGCGGCAAGTGTAGTCTTAACTGTGGGAATTATTAGTTTATATACTAATAACAACAACTTAAAAGAAAACTTAACCAAACAAATTGCATCTAACATTAAGTTAGATGAACAAAGAGCTAATTTACAAGGTGAGGTGATTGCTAAAAATATTGAAATCAATACCAAAAATGATGTGATTGCTTTTATATCATCTGAGACTACTGAAAAAGTAGAGTTGGCTGGACAGACGGTATCTCCAGAAAGTTATGCGGCTATTTATTGGGATAAAAAAACCAATGAAATGTATGTAGACTTAAGTGGCTTACCTAAAGCTCCTGAAGGAAAAGTATATCAATTATGGTCTTTAACCTTAAACCCGTTAACACCAACAAGTTTAGGAACTTTAGATGGATATAATAAAGGGGAAACTTTTATAAAAGTTAGCAACGGTAACAAATCTGAAGCTTTTGGAATTACGCTTGAACCTGCTGGTGGTAGTGCATCGCCAACTTTAGAACAATTATATACTTTAGGATTGACAAAGGTTTCTTAATAAGTAAAATATATATTTTATAAAAAAAGACCATCGTTTTGCGATGGTCTTTTTTACATCTAATAACTTTGTAATTAAAACAACATGTGTGTTCTAATTAGAAAAGCTACAATAGAAGATTTATCCTTTATAAAAAACTTATGCACGGAAACCGTTATTAATACTTGCCATAAAGACTATAATCCTTTACAAATTAAAGCTTAGTTATCTGCAATACAAAAGACTAACAAATGGAAACATGCAATACAAAATGAATATTTTTTAGTAGCTGAGAAAACTGATATCATTGTTGGTCTTGCTTCTTTAATAAATAATAATTACATCAACTTTATGTTTGTACACAAGAATTATTTACACCAAGGAATCGCCTCTTTATTGTATAATAATATTTTAGTAGCAGCTAAAAAACAACACTCTCATCAATTATCTGCTGATGTTAGTATTACCGCTATACCTTTTTTTGAAGCCAAAGATTTTAAAGTGATAAAAGAAAACATTAATATAATCAATGATGTTGAAATTATTAATTATCACATGATTTTAAAAATATAAAAAGCCCATTTTTAACAAAATGGGCTTTTTATTACAACTATAATTAAATATAAATTCTAGAATTTATATGCGATGGTTCCTTTTACAAAAAATGGTGTTCCTGGGGTAAAGTGAATTTCTTCAACTGATTGTGCTTCGTTTTGCAAACGAGATTCCGTTGCAAACTGTGTTTCGTTCCACGCTACATCAAATAAGTTTTGGATTTGAACTCCTAGTTCAAACTTTTCCAAAATATACCCCATATTTAAATTGGTTACGGTATATCCTTCTGCCACAATAGAATTGTCTTCGTTGGCTGGTCTATCTTTTATATGCAAAGCATTTATTCCTACATAAAATCCTAAATCTTTTTTATAAGATATACCTCCTTTTAAAGTAAAGTCTGGAGCTAAAGGCACGTAATCTTGTCCGTTTGCTTCATCTCTAAATCTTGCATGTGTATAATTGGCATCAAAGTTTACAAATAAGGCTTTTATAGGCTGATATCTTGTATTAAAAGAAACTCCTTGTCTTACCGATGCTCCATTAGGCTCTACAATTCCTGCATCTCCCACATATACAAATTCTTGCTCTGATAACATTCCCCAAAGGTCTAATCCAAACAATAGTTCTGGAGTAGTTTTCCACACAAAACCAATATCAGTACTATATGCTTTTGGAATTGCATCTCCTTGAGAGCTTGTAACCAAACGACTATCGTTGGTATGAAAACCTTGCCCTATTTTAAAATAAGATTGAAAGTGATTATTTGGGGTATAAGTAACGTTTAATCTTGGACTTATAATGGCAGCTGTTTGCTCTTTTAATTTAAAACCTGTTTCGTTATTTGTTGGTTTTAAATCATGATATCCAAAAGACAAATAATCTAATCTAACCGATGGATTTAATACCCATTTATTCAATTGAAAAGCTACACTAGCATATCCAAAATAATTGGTTTCATTTACATCTCCATATCGTAATCTTTGTAAAACTTCTGATTTGTTTTTAGTTTCTGACAATTCATTATCTCCAACAATATCAGTTCTTAAACCCACTCCAGTATTAAATGTTAGTTCTGTATCTCCTAACATAAATTCTTTTTGATAATCAGAACTATATCCAAAAATATCTCTTGATTCCTTTTGAAAAATTTGATCTCCATCTACAGGATTGTTTAAAAAGAACGTAAAATTAGAATACAAACCAAACTTATATTTAGAGTAATAAGCAAAGTGTTTCATTTGTGAATCATCAGCGTATTTCTGAATCATTTTTAAAGAAACATTGGTTCTTGATGTTTCTCCTCCTTCGGTATCATCTATCGCTCCAAAACGAGTAATACTTCCGTTATCTACCGCTCTTTGTGGAATTTGACCAGAAGCGTTCCAACTACTTACAAAGTGAGAAAATGAAAACTCTAATTTTGTATTGTTAAAGGTTTTAAAATATTTACTATTGATATTAAACCTTTTAAAGTTTTGTGGACTTTCAAAAGGTCCATCAGAGTTTAAATTTTCTATGGCTACATAAGCACTCTCATCTGTTTTGTCTAAAAAAGTATTCATAAACAGTAAACGCTTGGTATTAAACTGCCCTCCCTCTAACTTAATTAAATTATAATCTAAGTTTTCTTTACTTTTTAAATTTACTGTTCCTGTGGTTGCAAAATTTCCTTGACTAAAATGATAAGGCCCTGCTTTAAAATCTATTTTATCAACCGTTTCAGGAATTACGAAATGTAAATCTGCATATCCTTGTCCATGAGCATGAGAAACCATGTTTACGGGAATTCCATCTACATTTACTTGTAAATCTGTACCGTGATCTATATCAAATCCTCTGTAAAAAATTTGTTCTGCTTTTCCTCCTCCAGCATGTTGACCAATAATTAAACCTGGTACTTTGGTTAATAATTCTTGTGATGACTTTACAGGATTACGCTCCACATCTATACTGGTAATAATTGTTTCTTCATTAATTTCTGGAGACAACATTATTTGTTCTAAAGCAATAGTGTTTGTTTTTACCTTAACTTGAATATTACTGTTGTTGTATACTATCTTTTTGGTTAAATATCCCATTTTATTAAATAGGATTGTGTCTCCTACAACCAAATTACCTAACTCAAATTCACCTTTAAAATTAGTATGTGCATGGTTTTGAGTTCTCTGATGTATTACATACATGAATTCTACAGATCTGTCTTTTTCATCTGTAACTATCCCTTTTAGGTTTTGTGAAAATCCTGATACAGCTACCAGAAACAACAATACACAACTAATTTTTTTTGTTTTTTGCATTTTTATAGTTTAATTTTTAGGTATCAATAGTATGTAAATTGTAGCTGTAGACTGTCTGCTACTATCCTGCTTTTCTATCTCAAAAATATTCTTTGCAATTTTTGATTATAAAAGACAACTAGTGATTAATATTTTTTAAAGTTTTTCTACTTCCATAGTTTTTACAGGTCCTAACTCAAATGCCGCAGCTAATAATTCTTTTTTAATAGGCTGTACTAAAGCTTGCTCTTTATTTAAAGCATATACTTTTGCTACTCTTAATAGCACTTCTGGCTCATAAGATTTTAACACATTGTTTTCTTTTATAACCTCCATTCCTTTTGATGGATTTTTTATATATGCTGTTGCCAAGGCTAACAAAGAATAAGATTGAGGTGTAGGCCTATTTTCTACTTCTTTTAATGCCAAAACATAGGCTTTATTGTATTCTTTATTGGCTACTAAAATATCAAAATTATACTTATTATACATTTGACCATATCCAGATTTTGATACTTCAGACCAATAGGTTTCAAAATTTTGTTTGATATAATTATTGTCATACAAAGATATTTCATAAGCCAACAAATCTACATCTGCTCCTGCATAACGTTGCTTTACTTTTGAAATAATATGTTTAGCTTGATCTATATTTTTATCATAAGAAAAAGCAATCCATGCTATTTTTTTTAAAGCATAAACATCTGCCGGATTTTTTTCTAAGGTTTTTAAATAATATTGATATGATTTTTTAATCTCTCCATGATGTCCATAATAATCTGCCAAATTGGTTTCACACCAAGTAATCAAATCATCATAACCTTTCTCTTTTGCCCCTTGTAGCGCTTCTTCCATGTAAGCAATGGTAGCTTCTAAATTTCCCTCATGATCTTGCCATTTTGCTATTCTAATTAAATAATCAAAAGATCTTTTATTTTCTATTTTAGACAAATAGTCCTTAGCTACATCATCATTTCCTAACTCTAAATGTACATCAAACAACATTTTAATAGTTTCTTGTTTGCTGTCTCCATTATTTTCTGCTTTTTCTAGTAAGTCTAAAGCTTTTTTAAACTGGTGTTGCGAAACATAATTTCTTGCCAATGCTCTTAAATAACCCGACTGTTTAGAACCTGAACGTTCCACGGCATTTTTTAGCAACATTTCTGCTTTTTTTAAATGTTTAATATTCCCTGTTTTTGAAAACAATTGACTTTCTATTCCTGCAATTTTTGAGTTGTATGGAAACTGATTTGGAGTAGCTGCTAATTTATCTTCCCAAAACTTTAAGTCGATGTACAAGCGGTCTAAAGAAACATCTTTAGTCAACTCTAAATACGGCTTAATATCTTGTTGCTGTACTATTTGTTTTTTCTCTTTACTACAAGAGAAAAGAAACATAAGAAAAAAGATACAACTCGTTGTTTTTAATATATAATTGATAGTTTTCATAGTCTATAATTTTAAGTTTAAAATATTAAATGCTGGACAAGCCAGCATTTAATATAGCTTAATTGTTTATTACCAAGGAGCTGCTAAATAAGGAAAGCTTGTTAAAAACTCTTTGTCATTTGCATCTACATGATCATCAGATAAGGCTGGATTTTCGGTAAAATCTTCTCCTCCAAAAATTAACAGTAACTCTACTGTAATTACATCATCTGCCAAAGCTCTTCCTGATAATGTATTATCTGGGTTTCCATCGTAAAAAGTTGTAGTCCCATCTAAAGAAACATTCAAAACATCTGTAGCTAAAAAGCTAGAGAACGTTACTGCGTTTTGACCCAAAGCGTTTGTGTCTGTAGTATTTGAAGCATCAAATGCTGGACTTAAAGCTTCTAAATTTGTTTTAAACATACTTGCATAAGCTGCTCCTTGCTCCGAAGGAATAGTAGTGTTAAAATTATCTTTACTACTTGCAGAAACAAACACTGTGTTTACTGCTGGCCTCCCCATTTGATCTTCCAAAGCGTACATTGCTGCCATTGGAGTTTCCATTTCTTTTTCATCATCATCATTATTTGAACAGTTAAAAGAAACTGCTGCTACTATTAACGATAATCCTATTGTTGTTATTTTGCGTATCATAATTTTCAGTTTTTAATGTTATTGTTTTCTTTTTGTAGTTACCCATGTGTTGATAGTTCCAGAACCACCAATCATAGACTTTGGTACCTCTACCACTACAGATAATACATTTGTACCTGCAAAAGTATCTGCCCCTGGATTGTTAAATCCACTTGGTGCTGTACCTCCTACAATTTCTGTATATCTAGCAAAGTCCATAAAGAAAGGATCATCTCTTAATCCTGCAAAAACCTTAACTCCCGATACCAAGCTTGCATTAATAGTTGTTGCAATTTGAGTAGAACCATATGCAGTAATATCTACACTACTTTTAAATTTAGCATCTAACATAGTACTCATGGTTCCTGTTTCATTTGGAACTCCAGGTCCATAAACATACATTTTGTCTCCAGATGGAATTGCTTGAATTACATAATCTTCAACTTTGTCATCATCTGTATCAATATTAAACTCAATCATAACATCTTTATCAAACTTTGCTGTTTGAGATGCTTCTGGACTTAATAGTCCTTGAACATTGGCTACAAAAACTAAATTGTTTGTGTTCTCACCTTGAAAGGCATAAAAATCGGTAATATCACTTGTACCTCCTTTAACTGCTGGAGCATCAATGTGGTCTGCTGCAATAATTCCTCCTGATATAAGAGCAATTACTGCTAACCCTAATAAAATCTTACGTGTTTTCATAATTGTATTTTTAGTTAATAAAACGTTTGTACAATTATTTACGAGAGAAAGTTCAATACGGTTTTAAAAAAGTTTAATTTATTTTTAAAACCAAAACAAAACACACAACAAACATCTGTTTATCAACAGATTAAACCCTAAAATAAATTATAATTCTTTTGATGGATTCCAATAAATGGCTTCAAAATTTTGAACTTGATTGTCTTTTACATCCACTCCTTCGCTTTCTAAAAGCTGCTGCATTAAGTTGGTTCCATCAAAATGATGTTTACCGCTTAGCATTCCAATTCTATTCACTACTCTATGTGCAGGAATACTAGTATCTCCATGAGATGCATTCATAGCATAACCAACAATTCTAGCCGATTTTGCTGCTCCTAAGTATTTGGCAATAGCTCCATAAGAAGTAACCCTGCCTACTGGAATTTGTTTGGCTACTGCATGAACTCTTTTAAAAAAATCTTGTTTTTTTGTTTCCAATAAATGAGTTGGTATATTTTATGATAACCCAAATTTAAAAAAAATGAAAAAGAAACTACTTATACTAGGTGTAGTATTGTCTTTTATGGACACTTATGCTCAAAAACTAGAGAGATCTAAAGAAAATTTAAAAAAAGATTTAAATTATCATATTACAAACAGTCAAATAGGAACTGATGAAAATGATAACTCTACCTCTAATAGTTTAGCCTATGATTTAATTGCAAAACCTATTATGTTTATTGGCGGATTTTTAACCTATGGACTTTTAATAGAAACGTTTATAGAAAGAGAAAAAAAACATGCTTATATGGAACTTACCCCTTATCCATATATAAATAATTTAAAAGGTGATTACGCTTTTGAAGCTAATGAAGTTTCATTTACAAGATTTGACATCTCCAATCAGTTTGTAACTGATATGAACTATACTCAGGGTAATAACTTAAATATTAAATTTAGATTTTTAGAGCGTGTAAATATTGAATACAACCAACTATACCTGCTAGAAAATAATAACAATCAATTTTTTATGCACGATTTAACAGCTAACTATTATAGAATAAGAACTGAACATATGACTTTAAATTATGGCATGGGAATTAGTTATGTTCATTCTGGAGTAAACAAAGCTTACTTTACTTATAATACTGGCATACAGTATTTTTTTAATATACCTTTAAGTTTAAGTTTAGATCATAGAGGTACTCCTTTTTCTAGATATGGTATTTACCAAACTAAACTTAATTTTAATTATCATATAAAACAGTTTGTGTTTCAAGTAGGAATTAACTTTTATAATATTGGTAATGTACACTATAAAATGTTAGGCTTAGGCGGAAAAGTTTATTTGTAAAAAAGCCTCTGTTTAAATACAGAGGCTTTTTTTAATATTTTAATTTAAACTTTATGTAGGTAATTGCTTTGCCTACTTCAAGATATTGACTTTCGTAATACGTTTGCACCTTTGTTACTTCTTCGGGAGCTCCTTCTTGTCTATATACATCGTGGTTGGCATATAATACATCATGACCTTGACCATGTAACAAACCAAGAGTATAACCATGCATAAACTCACTATCGGTTTTTAAATGCATAATACCTTCTTCATTTAAGATTTTATGATATCTCTTTAAAAAGGCATCACCTGTCATACGGTGCTTAGTTCTTTTATATTTTATTTGTGGATCTGGAAAAGTTATCCAAATTTCACTCACTTCATTTTCGGCAAAAATATAATCAACCAGCTCTATTTGAGTTCTTACAAAAGCTACATTAGGTATGTTTTCTTCGGTAGCTGTTTTAGCACCACGCCAAAAACGAGCTCCTTTAATGTCTATTCCTATATAATTAACCTCTGGATTTCTTTTTGCTAAGGCAACAGTATACTCTCCTTTTCCGCAACCCAATTCTAATACTATAGGATTGTTGTTCCCAAAGAATTCACTCCACTTACCTTGATACTTAAAACCAGCTGTTACCTCTTCTCTAGTTGGCTGTATAACATTCTCAAACGTTTCATTTTCATTAAAACGTTTTAACTTATTTTTGCTTCCCAATCTAGTTTCTTATTTTGGTAAATCTTCAGTATTTGTATCTTTAAACTTTTTAGATTCTTTCATCCAATAAGCAAAGTACACCAATGCAACAATTACAAAAACAAAGTTAATAGCGTTAGATCCCCACCAAGAACCGCTAAAACGTAATGCTTTAAATGGTAAGAATAATCCTTTAGTAAATAAATCGTCTATTGCGTGAAAGATATTTAATGCGATCATAATGATAATATTTTTATGCTCAGCAAAAGTAATAAAAGTTATTGTTACTTAATTGCTTAAAAAGTGTTTTTTAAAGGTGATAATATAATTAATTTCTTCCATTTTCATTAGGATATAAACTAGGCAAAGAATCGCTTTGCCAAAACTCTTTGGTATCTACATCCAAAATGGTTAGTGGATTGGTAAATGCAGCACCAGTGTCTATATTCCAAACATTGGCTACATTAAAAGGTTCACTTTTATTTATTTTAGACAAAGCTGTATGACCTATATAAACTTCTTTGTAAAGTTTTAATCTTTCAGGATAGAATTCATCTTCTAAAGATAAATTTCTACTTGCCAAAGCTGTTTCCCACAAAGATCTATCCCAATATAACATTTTAGTAAAATGTTCATCTTCTACTCCTTTTACATTGGTAAACCCAGCATGCACAAACAATCTATTTTGATTATCTAAATAATAATTATCTAAATTCTCTAAAAAATTGATATGTATTTTAATAAAGTTATATGGTCTATCTTTATAAGAATCTATAGTTGCTTGTCCTCCATGATGTAGCCAATTTGGGTTGTCTTTTGATTTTGTTAACCAGTCTAAAAACAACTCATCATGATTTCCTCTTAAAAAAATACAATTGTGTGATGATTTTAAAGAGATTAAGGTATTAATAACCTCAAATGCTTGACTCCAACCATCTACATAGTCTCCTAAAAATATTAACAAATCATCTGTAGTAACTTTGGCTCTATCTAAAACTTGCTCTAAAGCTTTTAAACCTCCGTGAATATCTCCTATAACTAATGTTCTACTCATAATATTTTTTCTGAGCTTAAATATAAGTATAAAACATAAAAAAACCGATAGCAGTAGCTAACGGTTTTTTTAAATAAATTCAGCTTTTTGATTTGTAATTCACTTAAAAGCGATTTTATTGTTCTTGATTTTTTATAACATTATTAAAAAAATTAATTTCATCATTTGATAAACATAATTTTTGTATAAATAAGTTATTTATCACAAAATCGAACAGTTTATCATAAACGAGTCCAATTTCCCCAAAAGAAAGTCTATATAACTTAGCATCATAGGGAGATGATTTTAAATCACTTAAAATAGATTTTGTTTTGTCACTAACTTCAATATCCATAAGATCTAGATAAACATGATAATTGGTAACAAATTGTTGTATGATTTTATCTAATATGTCTTGAATTTTATCTAACTCATGATCCGATACACGTGACTTTTGAGCTAGTTGATGTTCCCATGAATTAGAAATAAAATCATAATTTTCTTTAGGCAATAAATGCTTATAAACAGGTAATATCATAAAATAGAGTTTACTACAAATCTCTTGTATCTATTTTAAAATAAGCCTATACCATGGTATAAATAAACCTATACTTAGGTATAGGTTCATTATATTGCCTTACCTGATTTAAATTTTAAAAATATTGGTGTTAACTCTGTGCGCTTTTTTATATCTAATTTTCTAAAAATATTTGATATATGATATTTAACTGTTACCTCTTGAATGAACAGTTTTTCTGAAATTTCTTTATTAGTTTTTCCTAAGAGAATATAGTTTACAATTTCTTTTTCTCTTAACGTTAAGTCATACTTTTTTGTAAAAATCTCAAAAATTTCTTCATTTGATTTTTGTATAAACGTATCGCTATTTTTAATATTCTCAACCAAATTTTCTTTGATTACTCCATTTCTATATGATATTGCGTATAAAAAGACAACCATTTCAAATAAACTACTCATTTTAAGATATCTATTTGAAAAATCAAAATAATGTATTCCAAAATCAAAAGGAAGTATATACAAAATATTTGAAATAAAAAGAGTAAGATACCCTATTACAGAAAACCTTGCATATACATGTTTATTGAACAGCAAAAAACCTAAAAACAAGTAAATCAACAATATAGAAGTATTCACTATTTTTCCTAAAGAATACCATAACAAATTGTAACTACATGCATATAGAATATAAAAAAGGATATTTACAATGATTAAGAAAAAAATAAAAGTTATTAATCTTGGAAAAAACCTTCTTATACCTATAGCCTCATTAGTAAACAAAACCAAAGAGACAACTAGTAAAAGTTGTAAAAAAACATCAATAAATTTTACAAAAATTGAATTTGAAAAAAAACCATCAATCTCAGCTAATATTGATATAATACTTAATAACAAAAAGCTATAATACAGATAAAATCTGTCTTTTGTATTAATATAAAAAAAGATGTTAATTAACAGAATAATAAGAGAAATTCCATAAAAAAAACCTAACTCTAATTGATTTTGTGTTTTGTATGTTGAAAACGCTTCCTTCTCAAAAATTTCTAGTGGAAAATACGTACTTTTTGTAAAATCTACTTTAAAATAATATTCTACATAATCGTTGCTATTAACAGAAGTAGATACATGAATATCCTTTTCTTTAATATCTTTTATGGAGTAAATTTTATAAGTTTTATTGTTTATGTACTTGTATATTGTTAAGTCACTAAAACACTCTGCATTAATTGAAAAGACAAGATCTTTTGTTTCTTTGGATACATTATTTACTTTAAGCTTATACCATAATATTAAATCTGTTTGCCTAAAAAAAGACCTTTTGTTTATTTTAAACTCTGAACTATTTATAATATCATTTAGTTCAAGATTTTTTAAAGTATCAAGAACATAATATAAATCATGAGTACAAACTTTAGATTTAAATTCATGGTCTATTATTAATTTTTCCTGTGAATAAATTGATTGGAATAATAAACAGAATAGTAAACTGTATTTAATGGAAAAATTCAAAATTATTAGTTAATTATATACAAAAATACAGTAATAATTCTTTACCAATAGTACTTTAAACCATATATAATAACAGCTGGATTGGTCATCGCAGAAATTGCCCATTTTTTAGAAAGACAATATTCTAAACCTATTCCGTAAGTAGGATTTAAATTCCCTGAATACAAAAAAGTATCATGAAAAGGAATTTCTTTAACTTTTTGTAAACGTCCCTTATACCCATATAAAAAACCTCCTCCATATTGAAGTTTTAATTTTTTGTACAAGGTAACTTCTCTTAAATAAAAAAAAGACATGGAAAAGTCGTTATACGAATTATTAAAAGCTGCTACTTCAAAAGATTTATAATTAGCGGCAGTATAAAAAGTCCCATGTATAAAAGGATTTTCAGACTTTTGAAAGTGTGTTGCAAACGGTAAAAATTTAATTCCGTTTTCTGGACTTTTACCCCAAACCTTGGTCCAAAAGGTTTGTTTTTTTGTTGGTTGATAAATTTCTTGAGTGTAACATGATTGAACAATTAAAAAACTGACAATAAATAAAATTCTCATTATAATATAATTTCATAGCTTCATGAAAAATACAAAAAATTCAACAACAATACTTACTCCAATTTATTTAGTTTTTAATCATAAAAAAAACAGACTTTTATCAATTATTTTAAAACAGCAAAAAACCCGATAAAAATATTATCGGGTTTATATTATGTTAAAAAAAAACTTACAGCATTCTAATTATTTAATGCTTCTGCTCCACCAACAATTTCTAATATTTCACCAGTAATTGCCGCCTGACGAGCTTTGTTATAAGTTAATAATAAATCGTTTCTTAAATCTTTAGCATTATCTGTTGCCTTGTGCATTGCAGTCATACGAGCACCATGTTCAGCCGCAAAAGAATCTCTAATAGCTTTATACAACTGTGTTTTTAGAGATTTAGGAATTAATGTTTCTACAATTTCTTCTTTTGAAGGTTCAAAAATATAATCAGTAGATACATTTCCTTCAATCTCTACTGGTTGTATTGGTAAAAATTGTTCTAATGTTGCAATTTGAGTTGCTGCATTCTTAAACACATTATAAACCACTTCAATTTTATCAAACTTATTGTCTGCATACATCTGCATTAACTCTTCAGCTATTACAGTAACGTTATTAAAAGATAGGTCATCAAAAACAGTTGTCTTATTTTGTATAACATCATATCTTTTAGACAAAATATCATTGGCTTTTTTACCAATAGTATACAAAGTAACTTCTTTACCTTGGTATTTCTCTTTGATTACTTGTTCAGTTTTTTTAACTATTGATGAGTTAAAACCACCACACAAACCTCTGTTAGAAGAAACAACAACTAATAAAACTTTAGAAACTTCTCTTTGTTCTGCATAAACTCCACCCGCATCACTATCTAAAGTAGCACTTAAGTTTTGTAACAACTCTGTTAATTTATTGGCATATGGTCGCATTGCAGTAATAGCATCTTGAGCCTTTTTTAACTTTGCAGCAGAAACCATCTTCATTGCGCTCGTAATTTTCATTGTAGAGCCAATAGAGGTAATTCTGTTTCTAATTTCTTTTAAGTTTGCCATATTTTTATAGTAATTAGTACAAAATACAAAGTACAAAGCTCTAGACTCTGTACTTTGTATTTAATACTATTTTATTAATATTTTGAAGATACTTCAGCAGCTACAGCTTCTAAAACATCTAAAGACGATTGTTCTAATTTACCAGACTTTAAAGAATCTAATACATCTCTATGTTTGGTGTTTAAGAACTGAATATAATCAGCTTCAAACTCTTTTACTTTATTTACCGGAACAGCCTTTAATAAGTTCTTCGTTCCTGCATAAATAACAGCAATCTGATCTTCAACTGTATAAGGATCGTTTTGAGCTTGTTTTAATATTTCTACGTTACGTTGACCTTTTTCAATTACAGACAATGTAGCAGAATCTAAATCTGAACCAAACTTAGCAAACGCTTCTAATTCACGGAATTGTGCTTGATCTAATTTTAAAGTACCTGATACTTTTTTCATAGATTTAATCTGTGCATTACCTCCTACACGTGATACAGAAATACCAACGTTAATTGCAGGACGAACTCCAGAGTTGAATAAATCTCCATCTAAGAAAATTTGTCCATCAGTAATAGAAATTACGTTTGTAGGAATATATGCAGATACATCACCTGCTTGTGTTTCAATAATTGGCAAAGCAGTTAAAGAACCTCCTCCTTTAATTTTTCCTACTAATGAATCTGGTACATCATTCATTTTTGCAGCAATAGCATCATTGTTAATTACTTTAGCTGCACGCTCTAACAATCTAGAGTGTAAAAAGAAAACATCTCCAGGGTAAGCTTCACGACCTGGTGGTCTTCTTAATAATAAAGACACCTCACGATAAGCAACTGCTTGTTTAGATAAATCATCATAAATAATTAAAGCAGGTCTACCAGTATCTCTAAAATATTCACCAATTGCAGCACCTGCAAACGGAGCATATACTTGCATTGGAGCAGGTTCAGAAGCACTTGCAGCAACAACAGTAGTATAAGCTAAAGCTCCTTTTTCTTCTAATAAGTTTACAATTCCTGCTACAGTAGATGCTTTTTGACCAATAGCCACATAGATACAGTAAACTGGCTCACCAGCATCGTAAAATTCTTTTTGGTTGATAATAGTATCTAAAGCAACTGTAGATTTACCTGTTTGACGGTCTCCAATGATTAACTCACGTTGTCCACGTCCAACAGGAATCATTGCATCAATAGATTTTATACCTGTTTGTAACGGTTCAGTTACTGGCTCACGAAAAATAACCCCAGGAGCTTTACGCTCTAATGGCATTTCAAAAGTTTCACCTGCAATTGGTCCTTTACCATCAATAGGGTTTCCTAAAGTATCTACTACACGACCTACAATTCCTTCACCAACATTGATAGAAGCAATTTTTTCAGTTCTCTTTACAGTAGAACCTTCTTGTACTTCTGACGAAGCTCCTAATAATACAACTCCTGCATTATCTTCTTCTAAGTTCAATACAATTCCTTGTAAACCTGATTCAAACTCTACTAATTCTCCATACTGCACATTCGATAATCCGTATACACGTGCAATACCATCTCCAATTTGCAATACAGTACCAACTTCGTTTAAAGAACCTTTAGATTCAAAACTAGTTAGCTGCTCTTTTAAAATTGCTGATACTTCAGCTGGGTTTATTGCTGCCATCTTATTTTTATTATTTGATGTATTTTTTAATTTTTTGATATGAATTGACTATTGTCAAAACTTCTTTCTAACAATGTTAAACTTCTTGAAACACTAGCATCATATTGAATATCTCCAATACGCAAAACAAATCCTCCAATAATTTCTGGGTTGATAATGTTTTCAATAGCTGTTGCACTTCCTGTTAGCTCTTTAATTTTATCAATTACTTTTGATTCTAAAGAGGCTGTTAAAGGAACTGCTGTAGTTACTTGTGCTACTTTAATAGATTTTAAATGATTGTATATTGTTTGATAACTTGTAGCTACCAATGCTAATATATTCAAACGTTTCTTTTCTCCTAAAAGCTTAATTAATCCTAAAGTGTAACCGTTAATTTGCTTTCCAAAAACAGCTTCTAAAGCATTTACTTTTTCAGATGTTTTTACAATTGGGCTTTTTAACATTACCTCTAAGTCTTGACTTTCAGCAATAGTAGCGGCAATTAATTGCATATCTGCATTTACTGCATCTTCGCTTTTATTGTCTTCTGCAAGATTTAAGATCGCTTTTGCATATCGCAATGCTGCTCTTGTACTCATGCTCTATATTAGTTTAAAACAACTTCGTTTAAAGATTTCTCTACCAAAGCCAATTGACTTTCTTCTGAAGCTAATTCACTTTTAATTATTTTTTTTGCAATATCAATAGATATTCCAGCAACTTGAGCTTTTAACTCTGTTAAGGCTGCTTGCTTTTCTAGTTCAATAGCAGCTTTAGCATTTGTAATAATTGCTTCAGCCTCGGCATTTGCTTCGCCTTTTGCTTCAGAAACTATTTTTTCTTTTATTTCACGAGCTTCTTTTAACATAGTGTCTCTTTCTGCTCTTGCCTCTTTTAAAATTCTTTCGTTATCAGCGTTTAAAGCCTCTAACTCCTTTTTAGCATTTTCTGCTGCCTTTAATGCATTTGAAATCCCTTCTTCTCTTGAGTTTAATGCCTCTAAAATTGGCTTCCAAGCAAATTTGCGCATTAAAATAATCAATACTACAAATATAATTGATACCCAGACAAATAGACCAAATGAAAAATCGTTAATTAACTTATCCATTTATGTTTGTTTTAAATATAGTTTGTTTTATTCTGCTTAATGTTAAGTACTATCTGTAACCAACCGTTACAGATAGTACTTGTTTTTTTGGAAGGGAATTATTTCCCTAAGATTAACGCACCAAAAGCCAAACCTTCTAATAAGGCTCCGATGATAATCATTGCTGTTTGAATTTTGTTAGCTGCTTCTGGTTGTCTAGCGATAGCGTCCATTGCTGAACCACCAATTTTACCTAAACCTAAACCTGCACCGATAACGATTAAACCTGCTCCTACTAATCCTGGAATTGTTGTCATAATAATGATCTATAAATAATTAAACAAAAAAATTCTTAATGATGATCGTGTTCTTCAACAGCCATACCAATAAACAATGATGATAACATTGTAAAAATGTATGCTTGTAAAAACGCAACTAATAATTCAATAACGTTGATAAACAAAGTTAAAAATAATGATACTCCTATACTTCCACCCGTTCCTAACGTTTCCTTACCTATATAAATAACTGCTAATATTCCCATTACAACAGTATGCCCAGCAGTAATGTTAGCAAATAAACGAATTAATAATGAGAAAGGCTTGGTAAACATACCTAACACCTCTATTGGAGCCAATACAATTTTCATTGGCACTGGTACTCCTGGCATCCAAAATATGTGTTTCCAATAATCTTTATTACCGCTAAATTGAACAATAATAAAAGTAAACAATGCTAAACAAATAGTTACTGCAATATTCCCTGTAACATTAATCCCTAATGGAGTTAATCCTAATAAGTTTGTAATCCAAATAAAGAAAAACACTGTTAATAAGAATCCCATAAATTTACGGTATTTCTTTTCTCCAATATTTGGTTTTGCTATTTCGTCTCTTACAAAAATAACCAATGGCTCCAACACTCTTGCAAATCCTGTTGGAATTGGCCCATTTTTATATCCTTTAGCTAATGATCTAAACAACAAGAACATTAAAATAGATATTGCTAAAATTGAAAATACATTTTTAGTGATAGATAAATCTAAAGGCTTTGCGTTGGCTGGATGATGATGTTCATCATACTCAATAGTTCCTTTAGCATCTGTTTTGTATATTTTTCCGTGGTATAATTTATAATGAGCATCTCCTTTAGCCACCACTTTATCTCCATGATGAAATTCTGATGACATGAATACTTTTATCCCATTATCTACTAAAATAACTGGTAATGGAAAACCATAATGATGACCTGCTGCTTCATCAGAAAAGAAAACAAAATCATGTGAATCACCTAAGTGATGATCTATATATGCAGCAACTTCATCTTTGGTATTCACTCCATCATTATAACCTTCATCTTCTAAATGAGGAAGTGCTCCATGAGCATGTTCATTATTCTCGTGATGCGCTGCTTCGTGATGAGTCTCAGTTTGATGCTGATCTTCGTTTGCATTCATTGTAAACGACGGTACTAATGTTAGCATTAACACCACCAAAACTTTTAGGTTCAATTTTCCTATCATTCTCTCGTGAATATTGATTGTTTTCAAAATTTGTGCAAATGTAAACAATAATTTAAAAAAACTAATAGTTTTCAACAGCGAATTGTTGAAAATTCAAAAACTTTATTATTTCTTTAACTCTTTAGCTAAATCGCTAATTTTTAACATTTTTACTATAAATATTTGCTCTAGTACCAAATTCAACCCAAAAGGGATAAAAAAGGCTAAAGCATCTGCTTTAACCACTTCCCCTACATTATTGGTAGGATTTAATAAAACAAACAATAAAATCATTTTAACAACACTCAAACCTAAAAACACAAAACCTATATGATCTTCGTATTTTTTCTTTAAGAACAATATAGCAGAACACATAGATAAAGAAGCTATAGCATTAACTAAGTACGCTATTTTTACATTTACCACTGGTGCAACTTCTGCTTGGTTAGCTGGTATTATAAAAAAATAATGTAAAATATAAGCAACAATATTTAGCACTACTAAAAGAGTAATACTTTTGATATGATTTTTAACCATTAAAATTATTCGTTATTAAGTTTATTCAATTGTTTCATCAACATCAACACAAAAACAACAAGTGCAACTACAATAAACAACAATGTAAACCAAGGTTTTTCAAAAGAAAAATTTGCATCTAAATAACCTCCAGCTAACGATGCTAAATACATCATTAATCCTAGCTGAACTCCTATTCCAGAAAATCTAAGAAATTTCCGAAACGTGTTGTTTTCTTTCTTTTGTTGTTTCAACTGTTGTTGCTTTTAATTCTTTAATTGTGCTTAACATTTTGCAGTTTGCATTAAATACTGCTCCAGGCTCAACTGTTAAACTTTCCATATAAACCTCTCCTGAAACTTTTGCACTTGGTTTTAAACACAGTGAGTTTTTAACCTCTAAATGTCCATCAAAAAAACCTTCAATATCAGCATTTACACATTTTACTTTTCCAAAAACTTTTCCATCAGGTCCAATAATAATTTTTCCTGTAGTGGTTAAGTCTCCTTCAACAGTTCCATCAATTCTAAAATCTCCTTGAGAGACAATTTCTCCTTTAAAAGTAGTTTTTTTAGAAATTCTATTTCTTTCCATTACTAAATCATCTTGTTGCCCCAAAGTCTTTTTTTTATCTGAATTAAACATAGCTTATTATATTTAATGGTTATTTATCAAAGTTAATTATTATTTAAAAACTCTAATGCTTTTTTTGCCTCCTCCGTATTTGGATATCTTAACTTTATCTCTGTCAATAATTTATTAAATGCTTGCTTACCTTCAATTTTAGCTATAATATAAGCATGTAACAGCGCATATTTTGGTGCTAAATCAGTTTCAGCATATTTAACTTTTGCTATATTGATTTCTTCTAAAGCAGCCTCAAATGAATTTACAAGATATAATTCATAAATAGTTTCGTAACACTTTATATATTCATTTTCCTCTTCACCAACAGCAACCTCTTCTACATTATTAACTAGTTTTGTAAAAGATGATTTTGGATATTCTACCTGCAATTTCTGTTTATAAAAATTAGCATTTACCTCTTCTTTGGTGTCTTTATAAATTTTATACAATCTGTAATAAGCCCCCATTTTTAAATCATCTGAAGGGTTAAAAGCAATTAATTGCTTTAATTTTTCTACTGCCAATTCTTTTTCATCTAACTGACTGTAATAAGCATTCCCTAATTCGTAATAATTTAAATTTCTGGCTTTTGTTATACTATCTAAAAACTTAGGATCTCTATTTATTTGAGAGGTATAATAAGCTACATCGTATTTTGATACACTAGAAGATTGAATGCTATCTTTTATTAAGTTCTCTGATTTAACAATTCCAGAAGGTGTAAACAATGAAGATGCATACCAATTTCCATCTCTCCTAGATGCTTTCCATATTTTTTGAAACTCTTCTCTCCCTTCTGTTCTAACTTTATTGTTGTAAAAATACCAACTATTAGCTCCTTCTTTATTTGTTAATCTATTTTGGGCTGCCAAGGCTTTTAACTCCTTTATTCTTTTGTTTTTTTCAGATGCTTTTATGTTATCAATATAATTTTGATAATAAGTAGTCAACTCATTTTTATCTAAACTTGCAATTTTTAACAAACTATCATTGGTCGTTGCCTGATCAATAGTGTTTACTATTTTTTCTAAACTATTAGATTTTCTGGTAATACGAATAACTCTTAACGAATTCTGGTTTTTAGAAACATCAATTAAACTATCATAATAAGACTTTGCAAATTTGTACTGTTTCTCGTTATATGAAATATCTCCTAATTGCTCATATGCAATCATTTTTTGATGTACATCTTCTTGAGATTTTTCTATAGATTGGGTATAATATGTTTTGGCTAACTTTATAGAATCTGCTTTTTCATAAACCAATCCTTTTTGAAAAAGCAACTTATTTATATAAGGCCTATTTTTTCTTACAAAAATTAAATGATCAATCTCTTCTAAAAATTCTTGGGTGCTATAATCTTCAATATGATTGTTAATTTTTTCCAATTTAGATTGCAATTTATATTTATACAATCCTTTTTTTGTGTTAATCACCCTATCAAAAGCCTCATCAGATGAATCTATTTCGCCTTTACTTCTATACAATTGACCTAAAACAAAGGCTGCTCTAGAAGCCATTACTCCTTTATCAACAGCCTCTAAAGAAGCCTCTAAATGAACTATTCTTTGATCTATACTATCTGGTGTTTGCTCATAAGCCATTACCACTCCCAACTCTGCTTGTTGTCTTACTTCATCTGTTAATCTCGATGATGTTAACAATCTTAACAAAGCCTTTTTTCCAAAATTTACATTTCCAGTATGTATGTTTGCTTTGGCTCTCCACACCACAGTTTCATAAATTAAACTGGCACTTGGATAGTTTTTAATAATATATTCAAAAGACTCTAAAGCTGGAGTAAATCTTTTTGTGTAGTACCTAGACTTTCCCAAAAGCAAATAGGCTTCATCAATCTGTGAGTTTTTTTCTTCACCATCTAGCAGCATAGAGTGTTTTTGAATGGCTTTTACAGCTTTTTCTTCTGCCAACTCAAAATCAGATTGACCAATAGGCTTTACCTCATCATCTACACTTTCTTTAGCATAAAAACTAAAAGGCTCTATAGGTAATATTTTAGTAAAATCATCACTATAAGTACTTTCTACTTTATCTAAACCCTTTTTATATGCCTCCTTACCGTTATACAATACATTGTATTTGGTTACCAAAGCATGGAAATTTCTATTTAAAAACTTATCCTTACGTGTGCTACACGATGTAAAAAGTAATACTGATATGAAAAAAATTAAGTATTTCACAAAAATGATTAGATAAATAGTTATTGCTTTAAACACAAATATAACGTTCTGTGTTTAATAGCATTGTGCTTAGACTACAAATCTATCTATAATTTTAGAAACAGGCTCAATTTTAGAGGTATATTGAATACTTGGTCCTGCCACCCATACATTTTTATAGGTTACTTTTTGAGCAGAATTTACCACATCTTGTGTTCCTTTTAAATACCTTAAGAGCTTAATCCACTTTTTTAAGAATGCATATTTATGGAGTTTTTTTTCTAACCAGGTTTCATCTAAACCAACTTTTTGTACATATGGAGTATTGATAACTGTACAAGGGGTTCCTGATATTTTTTTTGTCATTACAATATCATCAGCTCCATAATCTACACAGGCTTGTTTGTATTCTTGAGAAACTTTTGATTCTTGAGATGCAATAAACGGACTTCCTATAGATGCTCCTGCCGCTCCATAAGAAAGCACCATATCTAAATCTTGTTTGGTTCCAATTCCGCCTGCAGAAATTACAGGCAACTTAGTGTTTTCCACCAATTCTTTAATTAGTTTCTCTGGAGGATAAGCCCCTCTATGGCCACCTGCTCTATTATTTACTGCTATTAAAGCATCACAACCTAGCTTTTCTGCTTTTAATGCATGATCTAAATTAACCACATCACAAAATACCTTGATTCCAGCTCTACGTGCCAACACAATTACCTCTCTTGGACTTCCTAAAGAAGTAATAATAAAATCTACCCCTTCATCACAACAAGCCTTTAACTGCTCTCTATATTTTAAGTTTGATGGGTTTACAATAATATTTATTCCAAATGCTCCACGTACAGGTTTGGCAGCTTTCATTTCTTGAATAGCCGCTTTTAATTCTGATATTTTTCTATAATTAAGAGCAGGAATGCAACCTGCACCACCTCTTTTCATAGCTGCAACAACCATGGCTGTGTTTGAAACTAAAAACATAGGAGCTACCAAAAACGGTAAATCTATTCCTAGTAACTCTTGTAGTTTTTTAGATTGTGGCATAAAGAGGTTTTTATTAGCTTAAATATATACTTTTAAATCACTATTAAAGTTTAATATAAATTTATTTTATCTGTTAAAAAACGTCTTGCAGGAAAATCTACAAACCTAAACACTAGATAAGATAAACCTATTAATAATATAACAGAAACAGGAATAACTAACCATAATTGCTCATAACTTGGTTTTTCTACAATTACATACGTTAAAAACACCCAAACAAATGGATAATGTGTCATGTATAACGGATAAGAAATATTTCCTGAAAATTTATTTATTTTTTCATATCTACCATCTAAAGTTGCTCCAGCACCTAAAGCGACTAACAAAGGAAAATAAAAAATTATTACTATAGGTTCTATGAACCAATTCCAAGCATCATTATAAGGAATTAAAAACGCAATCATTAACAAAACACTCATGCTTATTAAACCTAAATTATTTTTAATAATCCAATGAGAACGATACACCAGCATCCCCATTAAAAAAGAAAAGGAAATACGAGCAAAGCCATCAAAAAAATTTGAACCACCCCATCCTCCAGCTAAATTACCTGAAACCCAGCCTGTATAACAAAGACCTATAGATGCTAACAAAACCAATAAAACCAACACCTTTTTAGTAACTTTAATAAATACTACAGCATATAATAAATTGGCTATATATTCCCAAAATAAAGACCAACTTGGTGCGTTTAAGCTAAATAAATTAAAATATCTCTCTGGCATTACAGGATAAGGAATCATAAATATTGATGTTATAAAAATTAACACAGTATCTTTAAACCCATATACCGATGGTAAATTACTAAAGGGATCTACCATAAATGTAAGCAATCCTAAAACAGAGCCTACAATAACCAACGGCTGTAAACGAATTAGTCTTTTTTTTAAAAAAGTCATCAAGCTCATTTCAGCCATACGATTATCATAAGCGTATGAAACGACAAAACCCGACAAACAAAAAAAGAAATCTACCGCTAAATAACCATGAGCAATAAAATTATTACTATAATCTGTAATAGCTATTTCCATAAAATGAAAAACTACTACTACTATGGCTGCCAAACCTCGTAATCCATCTAATATTTCAAAATGAGGTTTTGTATTTAAAATCTGGGGACATATATTTCTCAACTCTACTAGGGGTATTTGTATTAATTATGCTAAAGAATGTAAAACTCTATTCTTACTTTACCATTTTTACCCAAACATTGTTTTTTCTATCAATATCAGCTGTTTGGTTTTGTACGTCTATTTCTACTTTTTTTAAGGTCTTAGTTACAGGAAAAGTATATACTGGATTTGTCCAATTCCAATCCTTTAATAAGGTGGCATTTGTTTTTTTCTCTCCTCTCATTCTCACCAAAGGAATGTAAAATAACTCTTGACTATCATCTTCATAAGTTACTGTTACCTCAACGGGCATTTCCATAGTTCCTTTGTTATGAAGGTTCACCTGATTAGTGATTGACGGAAACACTTCATAATCTATAGTTTTGGTTGTTTCTGTCCAATGATTTAAGTACCAATCTAACTCCATATTAGATTCCTTTTCAGCTATTCTAATAAAATCATCTGATCTTGGATGTTTAAAAACGTATTCTTTGTAATACCTTTTTAAGGTACTTTTAAAAGCATCTTCTCCAATAATATATTTTAATTGATGTAAGAACAATGCTCCCTTATTATATGTAGAAACTCCGTAACCATAGTTATAATCAAACTCGTCTCCATGAGTTGTTAAAGGTTGTTCAATTCCGTAACCCACCAAATTTTTATATGATTTATATATATTTTCAAACCCATCTTCATCTTCAAATATTTCATTTTCTATAACCGTAGAAATATAAGTAGTAAACCCTTCATCTTGCCAAGCTTGTTTGGTTTCATTACTAGCTAATAAAAATTGAAACCAAGTGTGTGCCAACTCATGAGCAACTACCCCAACCAAACTCCTGTACTCTCTGTCTCCAGTAATTAAAGTACACATAGCATACTCCATTCCCCCATCACCACCTTGTATAACACTGTATTGCTTATACGGATAGGCTCCGACATTTTCTTGATAAAAAGAAAATAATTTATCCATAATAGCTGGTAATTTTTCCCAAGACTCTTGTTTATCATCAGCTAAAGAGTTCTTAAACAAAAGGTGAGTTACAGGACCATTAGGCACTTTGTGTTTGATGTGTTTAAAATCTGGATCTGCAGCCCAAGAAAAATCATGAACATTAGGAGCTTTAAACTCCCAAGTAATTTTTCCATCTACTATTTTTTGATCTACTTTCTCTCCTACCTCTTCATATCCGTGTCCAACCTCATCTACATTTTGTAAATAACCAGTTCCTCCAACAACATAATCTTTATCAATGGTTATATTTACTTCATAATCTCCCCAGTCAGCAAAAAACTCAGCTCCTATATAAGGGTTTGCATGCCAACCCTCATCATCATAAGCTGCTAGTTTAGGATACCATTGAGTCATAGATAAAGCTACACCTTCCTCGTTATCTCTACCCGATCTACGAACTTGCAAAGGAATCTGCCCTTCAAACTCCATTTCTAACTTGGTTTTTCTTCCAGACTTTAAAGGCTTTGCTAATTCAACCTCTAAAATGGTTCCTTCTATTTTGTACGTTAAAGGTTTTCCATTTTGCAACAGCGATTTTACTTTTATATATCCTTGCTCCTCGGGTGCTAAAAGTGATATTTTACTCTTTTTTACTGGAGCTTCTTCTGTTCCTTTATTCACCACCAACTTACCATTTGGATCTGGAATATTTTGCACCCTCATATCCATAGCACTTCCTGGCTGAAAGGCGTTATTATAAAGATGATAATAAACCTTAGTTAATGTTTCTGGGGAATTATTTTTATATTTTATTTCTTGTTTCCCTGTATATTGATGGCTTTTTACATCCATATCAATATCCATTTTATAATCTGTTTTCTGTTGCCAATACTGAGCATTTGCTGTAAGAGACACAAGCCCTAAAAGGAGTATAATTTTTTTCATATTTATAAAAAAATGCCAGTTTGTAGTTTTACAAACTGGCTGGGGATTTAAATTAATTTTATTTTTTCTTATCGATCATTTCTGCAGCCATTTTAACAGCATTATAAGCATTTACAATTCTTCCGCTCTTAGACAATTCTGTAAATGGCACTAACTTTCCTTCTCCATTTGGCAATAACACCTCTAAATTAACCAAAGTACCAGAGTTCATAATGATATGTTTTACTTGGCTAGCAGACAATTCAGGAAAATAAGAACGAATTAATGCTGCAACTCCTGCAGTTGCTGGCGATGCCATTGATGTTCCACTTAAACTTTTATATTCATTATTAGGAACAGTATTGTAAATATCATGACCTGGAGCAAAAACATCTACGTTATGATGACCGTAATTGGTAAAATCTGCTGGTAGGTTTTCATTATAAAAACGAGTTGCCGCTCCTACTGTTAAAAAGTTATCTGATATTTCTTTTTCTAAATCTTCGGTATCTTTAGGATAACTAAGTACTTCATCAATATTATCTCCATCATTTCCTGCTGCATTTACAATTAGCACATCTTTTTTTGCTGCATATTTAATAGCATCATATACCCATTCAGCATTTGGAGAATATCCTTTTCCAAAACTAGTATTAATTACTTTTGCTCCGTTATCAACAGCGTATCTAATTCCTAAAGCAACATCTTTATCGTATTCATCTCCATTAGGAACTACACGAACTGCCATTAACAACGCATTATCAGCCACTCCATTTACTCCTAGGTGATTGTTTCTATCTGCCAAAACAATTCCAGAAACATGTGTTCCGTGAATTTCATCATCTCCTTGATCTTTTACATTGTTATCTCCATAAAACTTAGTTTCCATAGAATAACCATTATCATTTAATTTGGCTCTTCCGTTAAATTCAAGATTATAGTATGCATTTACTTGAGAAGTATAATAGTCTACTGCTGGCTCTAATTGTTTTAATTGTTCATCTATAGAACTACCCGAACTTAATATTTTTATAGCCATTTCTTTTTGAGAATTGACAAAATCAAAAGTAGAGCTTGCTGCTTTTAAATCTTCTAAAGTATACTCTTCTTTACCTGTTAAGTTTTGCATAGCAACATGGGTAGCTTTTAACATGTCTTCGTACTGCATGTATTGTGCTTGCCCTTTTTTAACACGCTCTAAATTGCTTTTAAAATCTTCTTCAATAGCTTTAAATTCTTCAAACTTTTTTAAATCTTCTTCCTTTTTAAAATCGGCTTCAGTCTTTCCTTCATACAAAGGTTTTTGCATACGATACAACCTTGTAAGCTCTAAGTTTTCATCATATGTAGCTCCTAAAAAGTTCCATCCATGTACGTCATCAATATAACCGTTTTTGTCATCATCTATTCCGTTTCCTGGAATCTCCTTTGGATTTGTCCATATTTTAGACGACAAATCTTCATGAGTAATATCACTTCCAGAATCTGTAACAGCTACTATAACAGGTACACTTTTTCTGTTTTTTAAAAACTCATATGCTTCTGCCAAACTAATTCCGGGAATAGAATCAGTTGCCAAATCTGCATGAGACCAAGTTCTCACTTGTTCTTCTGTAAACACTTTTTTACTTGGAATAATTACAGAAGTATCTGTTCCTGCTGGCACTGCTATTCTTTTGATAGAATTACAACTTACCAAAAAAGTTCCTACTACTGTTGCTACTATTATTTTTGAAAATTTCATGAATTAAATATCTGGTTAAATGTGTATGTTTCTTTTAATCTTACTCCTTTTTCTGTTTGTTGCACGGTACACAACTCATGATGAGCATCGTGTTGCAAAAACAAAATATATTCATTTTTTGCGGCTTCGTTCAAAAATAATTCTTTTTCCGACAAAGTCAACAAAGGCCTTGTATCATAACTCATTACATAAGGTAATGGAATGTGGCCAGTGGTTGGCAATAAATCTGCCATAAAAACAACTGTTTTTCCTTTGTATTGAATCATCGGAATCATTTGTTTTTCGGTGTGTCCATCAGCAAAAAAGATGCCAAATCCCAACTCTGAAAATTGTGTTTTATCACTTCCATTTACTGGAACAAATTTTAACTGTCCGCTTTCTTTAATTGGATGGATGTTTTCTGTTAAAAAAGAAGCTTTTTCACGTGCATTGGGTTCTGTTGCCCATTGCCAATGATTGGCATTTGACCAAAATGTTGCATTCTTAAATGCAGGTTCTAAAAAAGTCTTGTTTTTGTTCCATTGTATAGCCCCACCTACATGATCAAAATGTAAGTGTGTTAAAAAAACATCGGTAATATCGTCTCTATGAAAACCGTGTTTTGCTAAAGACAAATCTGTGGTAAAATCTCCCCAAGGATAAAAATGACTAAAAAATTTATCTCCTTGTTTATTTCCTAAACCTGTATCAATTAAAATCAATCTGTTACCATCTTCAATTAACAAACAACGCATTCCAATATCAATCATATTGTTAGCATCTGCTGGGTTGGTTCTTTCCCAAATTGCTTTAGGTACCACACCAAACATAGCTCCTCCGTCTAACTTAAAATTCCCAGATTCTATTGGGTACAAGGTCATAGCTAAAGTTTTTTTTATTTAAAGATATAAAATGACTTTAGATTGAACCTCTTATTTCATTAAAAATGACCATCCTATTAAATCTTACCTTTTAACCACATCATTTGATAAGGTTTTAAGGTAAACGATGTACTTAGTAATTCTACTACTGTAGAAGAAACAACCAAGTCTCTTAAAGGCAACGATATATTCTCTGGCAAACTACATTCAACTTCTTCATCAGAAAAATTATGAATAGCAACCACTCTTTCTCTATTGTTTACACAATGCTGATCTACTACAAATAAACGATCATCTAAATTTAAAAACTCAAACTCTCCAAAAGGATTAAATGCAGGCTCATTAATTCTAATAGAGATTAATCTTTTATAACTTGCTAACATTTTTTTAGGCAAAGATCCATGAACGGCTAATTCTTTTTCTAACCAATCTATATGGTATTTTTCTCTGTTTATGGTTCTATTAACCCCTGTGTGTTTTACTCCATCTTTATAGTTACGAGACCCTACTAGGGAATGAAAGTAAATTCCTGGTACTCCAGGCATAGCCAACACAGTTCCTTGTGCTAATAGCATTCTTTTATATCTTACCTCATCATTCTCATCTGGATGTGTTAAAGCATCAATATAACTACAATTCAATTCATATGGACTTTGAGTTCCATCGGCATCGGTTTTATATGATACCAATCCACCATGTGATCTAACCGTTTTACCAAGATGTTGAACCTCATCATCTGTTAAAATACCTTTGATAGGTCTTAAGCCAATTCCGTCATGACTAGCCGTAAAATTAAAGAAACACACTTTATCACTAGGCAATGTTAGTGTTTGTGCCCATTTCATTAATGTTTTGGTGTTTCCGTTTAATACAGAATGTACCAACAAAGGAGGTAAAGCAAAATTATACACCATTTGTGCTTCATCATCACCACTTCCAAAATAAGAAACATTTTCATGATGTGGCACATTGGTTTCTGTAATAATAATTACTTCTGGAGCTACTTCATGTAGCACTTCTCGCATTAACTGTATAAGCTCATGTGTTTGTTCTAAATGCACACATTCTGTACCTATTTCTTTCCAAATAAACGCAATGGCATCTAATCTAATTAAGGTTGCTCCTTTTTCTACATAATAAAAAAGTGCATCTAACACATTCCTTAAAACTCGATGACTTTTATAATTTAAATCTACCTGATCTTTACTAAAAGTAGTCCAAACATGTCTTGTTCTTCCATCATCATCAACAAACTCACTTAGCAACGGCAAAGCTCTTGGTCTTACCACTTTACTTAAATCTATTGACGGATCTACTTCTATAAAAAAATCTTGAAAATAACTATCTCCAGACAAATAAGCTTTAAACCAATCTGAAAATTGTGAAATATGATTGATAACTCCATCAACCATTAATCTATACTCCCCACTAATTTCTTCAATTTCTCTCCACGAACCCATCTTAGGATCTACTGCTCCATAATTTACTACTGAAAATCCATCATCTGAAGAATAAGGATAAAAAGGTAAAATATGAATAGAGTTTATGTATCCCTTTAAATGCTTATCCATAAAACCTTTTAAGGTATGCAAGGAAGGCTCGTAATCTTTGTTTACCTGATCTCCATAAGTAATTAAAATGACATCTTTTTCACTTAGTTGATATGGGGTTGATTTTATTCTTGACTTATATTTAAAAATTAAATCAATAATACTGTCCACAGCCCTATCGGCCATTTCTGGCGGATAAATTTTGTGTAACCTTTTGTTGATGGTATGGTTTTTATCTGAAATATGTTTCATAACTATTCATTATCTAATTTAACGTATTCAACAAATTTTTCTGAAAAATCTGGCATTACCGACCTTACTGTAATCCATGAAGAAAGTGAATGTGTTCCCATTGGATCTTCATAAAATTCACCCGAAGCCTCTTGTATCGCATTTTGAAAAGCTTCTACTGCTTTTATTTCTTTTTCTCTATTATACTCCAAGTTATTTAACTTACTTAGGGCGTTATATTTAGAAATTTCAAACCTAGACTCTTGAAAATAAGTAGCCAGTAAGGTTTTAAAAGAGGCTTCTGAAAAAACAACTCCTTCTTGTGCCAGTACTCTAAACAAAGTTTTGGCAATATCTTTAGACATTTTATAAATTCCAGATCCTGAAATTTGATCGCCCAAATCTTGATGTTTGTGCTCATAACTCTCCATAATCTCGGTCTGACAAATTCTTTTGTTTGATGTATTCTTATACACTTCACTTAATGTAGAAACCTCTAAGCCCCAAGTAGGTGAAATTCCTATACCTCTTGCCAACGACCTAATAAAAGAAAACTCTCCCGACAAAGAATATCTAAAACTCCCCATATAATCTAAATACTTACTTTCTCCGTAAACTTTAGCCAAAGAGTTTACCAACGGAGTATACAACAGTCTTGTAGCTCTACCATGTAACCTATCGGTTACTCTGGAGTAAAAACCTTTGTTAAATTCAAAATCTAAAGCTGGGTGCACAATTGGATAAAACAATCTTGCAGGAATTTCTCTACTGTAATTTACAATATCACAATCATGAAGCGCAAAAGCATATGCATCTTTATCTGCCAAAGCATAACCTATCATGGTCCAAACATTTCTTCCTTTTCCTGGGGTTTCTAAACCTGGAAAACCTTCAGCCGTTAATTCGTGATATAACTCTTTAATTCTTGGTCCATCATTCCACAACACATCTACCTTACAAGGCAAAACAGACATCAACTTTTTTACTTCTTCAAATTGTTCTTCTGTAGCCTGATCTAAACCAAGAATAATTTTATATAAATATTTTACATGTTTTAATTCCTCTATAATTTTGTGCATTGCAGGTGTTTCAAACTCAGAATATAAAGCAGGTAGCATTAATAACATTCCTCTTCTTTCACTAAACTCTTCTAATTCATTTTCTAAATCTTCTAATTTTCTATCTCCTAAATTTTGAAGGGTTGTGATTACTCCGTTTTGAAAAAAATCTGCCATATTTTTTATTTTTTTAAAATGATTATAAAATCCATTACGTTTGTACCCGATATTCCTGTAACAAAATCGTAACCTAGTGTTTTAAAGAATGTATTGCTATCGCTATTCTCTAAATAAGTTTGTGGATTTAAATTTTTGTTTTTTATTTTATCATAAATATCAATATCTACAAAAGCTCCCGTAGCATCTGACCTTCCGTCAATACCATCACTACCAGCACTTAATATTGATATGTTTTCTTTTATACAATCTGTTAGCAACAATCTTAATGCTAATTCTTGATTTCTACCTCCGTAACCATTTTTCCCCTTGACCACTGTGGTGGTTTCTCCTCCAAAAAGTAGACAAAAACTATTATATTTTTTATCATAGCTTATTATCTTATTGTAAACAAAATCTGTTGCTTCTTCAGAACTCATTTCCAATTCAGTAGTTACAACCTCAGTTACGTTTACTTTACCACTCATAAATTCCTTTGCCTCATTTAAAGCAATTTTGTTGTTCCCAACAACATGATGCTTAAACTTTCCATTATACATAGGGGCAGAACCAATAGTATTTAAATCATCACCTATAACATCACTCAACACCAACACTTCTCCATGAGCCTTTATTTGACTGGCTAACTTTCCTCCTTTTATTCTTGATAAAGATTTTCTTACAGTATTTAAAGCTTTGATATCTATACCAGAGGTTAATAATGCCGATGATATTTTTGTGAAATCTTCTAAAGTCAAACCATCAATAGGCTTTTCTATCATGGCAGAAGCTCCACCAGAAAGCAAAAAGACAAACAAATCATCTTCTTTCATTTTACGTACCTCTTCTATTAAAAGACTTCCTGCCTCTATACTTTTTGTTGACACCAATGGGTGTGTAGATGTAAAATGTTTCCCATATTGCAAATCTCCTGTAGAGGTAGAAATTACTAATCCACCCGCAATCTTATCTTTTAAAATAACTTCGCATTCTTTGGCCATATCATAAGCCGCTTTTCCTACACCAAAAACATAAACTTTATTAAAATTTTTAAGCAAGTATTCTGTTCCTGCCATTTTCAAGACTCCATCTTTAATAGATAAATTATCTTTTATTAACGACTTTGCTTTTACCTTGTTTAAAGCTTTGTAATATATGTTCTCTAGTTCTTTTCTATACATTTTTTAAAATCATTTCATTCCAACCTTTTGCTCCTTTATAACTAGATTTTTGCAATTTGTTAGTGGTTAAACTTATATACTCCCCTTCGTGATTCTGAATAGCAATAGGAATCTTTACATTTTCTAGCAATGCAACATCATTTTCTCCATCACCCAAACCAATAGATTTAATAGATGTTTTGTACAACTCACTAAAAATTTCTGTACATTTTTTTACCGCTTTCCCTTTATCCTGACCGTTGCCAATTAAATGATAAAACCTTCCTCCCTTGGTTATTTTTAAACCATTTTCTGAGGCAAGTTTTTCTAACACTGGTATTAAAGACTCGTCTTTTATTACAAAAGGCTCAGTGAATCCTCTATTTTTAGACAGCATTGCACTTTCTAAAGGCAACCCTGTATAAGCTATTACTTCTTCATCGGTCATATCACTAAATCCAAACATGCCAAATTCATATTTACAGGCATTATAAAAAGCAACAACTTCTTTATAAGTAACTCCTAATTGAAGGACATAGTAATCTTCATCAAACGTTTCTAAAAAAGAAAAGTCAAAACCATTGTAATTTTTAGGAATAAATAATGCCGCTCCATTCTCTACAATAAAAGGCTCTTTAATGCCAACTTTTTTTTGAAGTAATTCTACTTCAATTTTGGTTTTACTAGTGGTGAATATTAACGGAATTTCTTTTTTAAATATTTCCGCCAAAGCTTCTTTTGAAGCCTCAAAAGAGTAGTCATTGTGGTTTAAAAAAGTTCCATCTAAGTCTGTAAAAATTATTTTATGCATATGTTTTAGCAATCTTTTTAGCAACGGAATTAGATTTATAATTTATTAAAAAATTAACCAACAACGAAGCAAAAAGTGTTTTTTGATTTGTCTTAAAGTTTAAAATTAAGACATTATAGAATAATTTGGACTGCCAAAAAACAGGTGTAAGAATGAGATTTGCGTAAGACGAATATTTTAGCAAAAATTTTAAGCTCTCAAAGAGGCTCAAAATTTAATTTTCCCCATATCCAAGCCTCCAACAAAATATTAACAAAAGAAAAAACCCATCACTAAAAGTAATGGGTTTGTTTTGGAGGCCTCGAGCGGATTCGAACCGCTGTACACGGTTTTGCAGACCGCTGCCTAGCCACTCGGCCACAAGGCCAAAACGCGAATGCAAATTTATATAAAATATTGTGTTTCGCAACTATCTTTTTAAGATTTTATAAATCTCTTCTTTTTTTTATCATTTCAATGGTTACAGCTTCTACATCACCACCTATAGGAGGGTTTAATTTAGACAAAGCTACTTTTGCTTTTTTTATCATGGGAATTTCTGCTAACATTCTATTTAACACCCTGTCTACCACATGCTCTAACAATTCCGAACGTTTTAAAACCTCTTCTTCAACTACTTTATTTATATGCACGTAATCTACAGTATCTGCTAACTTATCGGATTTTGCAGATTTTTCTAAATCTACCTTCACCTCAACATCTACTCTATAATGAGAACCAATTTTAGCTTCCTCTTCTAAACATCCGTGATTGCTATATATTCTAATATTCTTTACCTTAATAACCCCCATACCTTATATTGTTTAATCATTAAATATCTCCAAACAAGCCTAGTAAATTTTTGTAATTATCATGCACTCATTTGTAACAAATTGCTAAAATAAACCTTTGTATTTAATTCCTAATTCATATCTCATAATTCGTAATTTTTAATTTGTAATTTTACCGCTTATTATTGCGTGCACACAACTAAAGAACATGGCAGAAGACAAAAAATCATTGAATTTTATAGAACAAATTATTGAAGAAGATTTGGCAAATGGATTAGATAAAAAAAATCTAAGATTCCGTTTCCCGCCAGAACCTAATGGATATTTACACATTGGGCATGCCGCTTCTATTTGTTTAAACTTTGGATTGGGAGAAAAATACAACGCTCCAGTAAATTTACGTTTTGACGACACCAACCCTGCCAAAGAAGAGCAGGAATATGTAGATGCCATTAAACGTGATGTAGCTTGGTTAGGATTTAAATGGGATCAAGAGTTGTATTCCTCTGATTATTTTCAACAATTATATGATTGGACCATTGATATTATTAAAGCAGGTAACGCTTATGTAGACTTACAATCTTCTGAAGAAATTGCTACACAAAAAGGAACACCAACATCACCAGGAACAGATAGCCCTTACAGAAATACTCCAGTTGAAGAAAACTTGGCTTTGTTTGAAAAAATGAAGAATGGAGAGTTTGAAGAAGGAGAAGCTATATTACGTGCCAAAATAGACATGCAACATAACAATATGCATATGCGCGATCCTATTATGTATCGTGTTCTTAAAAAAGCACATCACAGAACAGGAAATGATTGGGTAATTTACCCAATGTACGACTGGACACATGGGGAATCTGATTATTTAGAAAGCATTACTCACTCTTTATGTACTTTGGAATTTAAAAGTCATAGAGATTTATACGAATGGTATTTGGCTCAAGTAGCTGATGCTGATAAAATACAGCCTAAACAACGTGAATTTGCTCGTAGAAACATTAGTTATACGGTAATGAGTAAACGTAAATTGTTGCAATTAGTACAAGAAAACTTGGTTTCTGGTTGGGACGATCCACGTATGCCTACTATTTCTGGATTAAGACGTAGAGGATACACTCCAAATTCTATTAGAAAATTTAGTGAAATTGCAGGAATTTCAAAAAGAGACAATGTAACCGATGTAGCTTTATTAGAATTCTGTATTAAGGATGAATTAAACAAAACAGCACCACGTGTAATGGCTGTTTTGGATCCTATTAAATTAGTGATTGACAACTATCCTGCTGATAAAGAAGAAATTTTAATTGCTGAGAACAACCCAGAAGATGAAACTGCTGGAGAAAGAGAAGTTCCTTTTGCAAAAGAATTATTTATAGAAAGAGAAGATTTTAGAGAACAAGCAAATAAAAAATTCTTTAGACTTAAAATTGGTGGTGAAGTTCGTTTGAAAAACGCTTATATCATTAAGGCAGAATCTGTAGAAAAAGACGAAAACGGAAATATTACAGTAGTTCATTGTACTGCAGATTTAGATTCTCGTTCAGGTTCTGGAACCGAAGCAAGTAAACGTAGAGTAAAAGGAACCATTCACTGGGTTTCAAAAAAACATGCAGTAAAAGCTCAGGTTAATTTATACGATCGTTTGTTTAAAGATGAAGCTCCAGACAGTCACAAAGACATTGATTTTAAACAGTTTATCAACCCAAATTCTTTAGAAGTTATTACGGCTTTGGTAGAACCAAGTTTATTAACTTCTAAACCAGGAGATAGATTCCAATTCCAGCGTAAAGGATATTTCTGCGCAGATGTTGACAGCACCTCTGACAAATTAATTTTTAACAGAACTGTTGGATTGACAGATTCTTGGGCCAAAGAAGAAAAGAAAACTACCGCTCCTAAAAACGATGCTTTTTATGATACTATTATTACGTTAGCAGGTAAATATTTAAAAGCGCGTTCTAACGAAGAAAGAGATGCCCTATTAAGCGAAATTGAGCCTTTAGCAAACAAAGTAAACAAAGAAAATTTAGCAACAAAACTAAACGATGCTATTGCTAACAAAGATGTATTGGCTGGTTTACTAACATTTAAATTTATTGGTATTAACACAGCAGAAGACAAAGCATTTTTAAGCAAAGCATTAGGAATGAAAAACGGAGCTATTAAATTAGAAGCCATTAACATTGTAGTTGCTAATAATGATTTGCTAACAGACAACAAAACAACATTAAAAGCTATTTTAGCTGATGAAAAAAGTCCTTTTATCAAGGAAATTATAGAAAAAGCAATTGCATAAACCTTGCTTTAACTAAACCATAAAGGTTATCTAAAAAATCAATCTCGTCACGCTGAACTCGATTCAGGGTCTCATAAACTAGCATAAGATGCTGGAATAAATTCAGCATGACGTTTACAACAGCATTTTAGATAACCTTTTTTTTCACCATATCCCTATGTCGAAAACACTTATGTAATTTTTGTTACTTGTTTTCGACTTAGTAAATAATATATTTGAAAAAACAAAACAACAACAGAATGGTACAAACAATAACCAAACAAGATTTTTTAGACAAAGTATTTAATTTTGAAAAATCTCAGGAATGGGATTTTGCTGGAGAGGTTCCTGCAATCATCGATTTTTATGCTGACTGGTGTGGACCTTGTAAGGCTTTAGCTCCATTACTAGAAGATTTACAGAAAGAATACAACGGAAAAATAAATATCTATAAAGTAGATACAGAAGCTGAGCAAGAATTGGCTGGTGCTTTTGGAATACGTTCTATCCCTTCTTTATTATTTTGCCCAAAAGGTGAAAAACCACAAATGGCTCAAGGAGCATTACCAAAACAACAATTTGAAGAATTGATTAAAGATATTTTAAAAGTAGAGAAGTAAAAAACACTTTTTTTATCAAAAACAAAAAGCACCTATTCGGGTGCTTTTTGTTTTTCTAAAGATCATTTTTCAATCGTCATTCTGAACTCATTTCAGAGAATCTTATATCTATGATTTAATCCTATTTACCAAACAAACCTTGTATTATTTTTTTACCTGTTTCTTTCGCTTTTTCTTTTACAGACTCTTGCTCCGTTTTGGTAGAATCTTTTTTAACACCTAGTAACTCATTAATTTTTTTAGATGCTTCATCTTTTACTTTCTCTTTTGCCTTTTCTTTTTGGCTATCTACAACCTTTGCTGCCAAAGCACTCACCGCATCTTTCATTCCAGGCATTACGGTTGGTTTGGTAATAGTACCACCTACTTTTACAGCCAAAGGAACTTTTGTGTTTTCTTGATCCGCTCCACTTAATTTACTCACCAAACTTGCTGCTTCTTTCCCTAAATACTTAGCTGGTAAATCAAACTTTAAGTCATAAGCAATTTCATTATCAAAGCTATGCGTTCCGCCAATAGTTACAGGAATTCCTTTTACTTTCATGGTAAACGGCTGTACATTTACTTTACTATCTTTAAAAGTTACTTTGGTTTGTAAATCTTTTAAATCCGTTTTATCAAAATCTAAAAAACTCATTTTATTTTCTGCCAAACTTAAAAACTTATTCTTGCTTGTATCTACTTTATCTACTTGTAAATTGGCAAAAGCATCTCCGGTTAATTGGGATAAATCTGGCATAAAATCGTTTCCTAAAACTCCTTTAACATCTAAATCCGTATCAAAACGACCGCTAAAAGCACTAATGATTGGAGCTATTTTTTGCAACATTCCCATACCGTTAAAAGCACTGGCGATGTCTAATTGCTTTAACTTCATTACAAAATCATATTTAGTAGTTCTTGGCTTGGTGTCTACAAAACCATCTAATGCAATGCCACCTTGAAACATATTAGCTGTTGCATTCTTAAATGTTATTTTCTGATTATTGATCAATGCTCCTCCTTTAAAGTTGGTTAACACAATATCATCATACATCACCTTTTTAGCGTTTACCGTGGCATTCACTTCTATATTTTCTGGAATCTTAAACTGTTCACTCTGAATAGTATCTGTTGTAACAACAGCTGTAGTATCACTTTCATAAAAATCTCCAACTTTAAAAAGACTAGAAGTTGCCGACACATTTCCTTTTAAAATTCCGTTTGAAAACGCATATCCATAAATATTATCTAGACTTCCTTTTAATTGCACATCAGAATCTCCTGTAGTGATGGATGTTTCTTGTAAGGTTACATTTTTGGTATTAAAAACTAGGCCTGCATTTTTTACAAAAACAGGTTTTGGTGTAAAATCAGAACCAACGGTAACTCCCTGTAAATGAACCGACCCTTTGCTATCAATTTTATTATATTGCTCTTTTTCAATAGCATTCATATCAAATGCTGTAGAAATATTAGCTTTTACTATTCCTTTTAAATCATATTCTAAAGGAGGAATTGGATACGCATTTTTTAAGTTTCCTAAATCTACTTGACCTTTTACTGTTGCCTTTACCGTTGGGTTTGAAATCGGTTTGGTGATCAAAGCGTTGGCTGTAAAAACATCTTTAGCAATTTTAAATCCAAAGTTTTTCACCTCAACCACAACATCATCTATAATCCCTGTGGTATTTATTATTTGTGCATTTACATTTATATTTTCTATTTTATTAGGTAAATCCGGATACTTTAAACTTGCATCATCTGTTTTTAACACAATATCTAAAGTAGGAATGGTTGTATCAGAATATTGTCCTTTTACTTTTCCGCTAAAATCTAATGCTCCCGTAGTTTGTACATTTGGAAAATCTGCTGTGTATGCATTTGGAATTAAAGATAATAAACTTTTAAACTCCGATTTCTCCGATTTAAAAGTAAAATCTAAATCATAAGCCTCTTTTAACATCACAAAAACCCCATCAAAAGCTAAGTTTAAATCGTTTATTTTCGCTACGTTATTTTTAAAAGTCAATTTTAAATCATTGGCATAATCTACTCCTACAACTGCATCGTAATTTAGTTTTAAATCTTTTAAATAAGCTACCTCATCCATCATAAAAGAAATGGCATCTGCTGTGGTGTGGGTATCTAAATCAACTTTGTTTTGAGACAAATCTCCACTACCATTGTGATTAAAGTTCACCACCTTAGCACTCATATTACTCACCTCATCTACATAAGTTAGATTGATATTTTCTAAACTATATTCTTGAATAGCTAAAGAGAATGGAGCCGAATCTTCTTCAACTATTTCTTCTTTTTCTTCGGATGGAAATGTAATATCATAATTTGCAATACTGTCTTTATTTACCTTTACATTCACATAAGCATCTGCTAATTTTATACTATTGATTTGAGGTACATCACCCATCAAACTTTTTAAATTGATGTTGATATAGGTATGTCCCACTGCCGCCAAAGTATCTCCAGCAAAAGGAGCTTTATTTATGACTGACAAGTTTTGTAAATCCACAGAAACATTTGGAAAATTTCTGATTAAGGAAATGGATAAATCTTGAAAATCAACATTAGCATTTATAGTATTATTGATTTGTTCTTTGGCTATTTTGGTTATTTTTCCTTTAAAGGCAAAAGGAATTATTAACAGCAACAGAAATATAACTCCTATAAAAATGGCCAATCCTTTTAATATTTTCTTAAGCATGATTTTCTATTTTTTTACAACTAAAGATACTCTAATACTATCTACAGAACAAACTTTTAAGATTGACGTTCATCAATTTTAACATTTGTTTTATATCAAAAAGAGCCTTGCTACATAGTAACAAGGCTCTTTATAAATTATAATAATTAATTACACTTCTTGTAATACAACATTTTTAGCATCTCCATCAACCTCAACTTTAATTAAGTTGTGTTTACTAAGACCTTTCATTCCTTTATCCCAACCTTTACCACTTAAGCCTGCTGCATTTTTTAACGCTGTAATGTCCATTACGCTTTCTTTTTGTAGAATATCTAGAATTACTTTTTCATTATCTGTCAACTCAACAGCAATCGCTTTTTTCTCTGGCCTCATTTGAGGAAAAAATAATACTTCTTGAATAGATTGATTGTTAGTTAAATACATGATTAAACGATCCATTCCAATTCCTAATCCAGACGTTGGAGGCATTCCGTACTCTAAAGCACGTAAGAAATCTTCATCTATAAAATTTGATGCTTCATCATCTCCTCTTTCTGCTAATTTTAATTGAGCCTCAAAACGTTCTCTTTGGTCAATAGGATCGTTTAATTCAGAATATGCATTGGCAACTTCTTTTCCACAAATCATCAACTCAAAACGCTCTGTTAATTCAGGATTATCTCTGTGCTCTTTACACAACGGAGACATTTCTTTTGGATAATCAGTAATAAAAGTTGGTTGAATGTAGTTTCCTTCACATTTTTCTCCAAACATTTCATCAATTAACTTTCCTTTCCCCATGGTATCATCTACTTCGATACCCATTTCTTTAGCAGCAGCTCTTAACTCATCTTCATTTTTACCGGTAATATCAAAACCTGTAAAATGCTTAATAGAATCTGCCATAGTTACTCTAGCAAATGGAGCTTTAAAACTAACTTGGTGTTCTCCAAAAACAATATCTGTAGTTCCGTTTACCGCCATAGCACAGTGCTCTAACAAGTTTTCGGTAAACTCCATCATCCAGTTGTAATCTTTGTAGGCTACGTAAATTTCCATAGCGGTAAACTCAGGGTTGTGGGTTCTATCCATTCCCTCGTTACGGAAGTTTTTAGAAAACTCATACACGCCATCAAAACCACCAACAATTAAACGTTTTAAGTATAATTCGTTTGCAATTCTCATATACAATGGAATGTCTAAAGAATTGTGATGTGTAATAAATGGTCTTGCAGATGCTCCTCCTGCAATAGGTTGTAACACAGGAGTTTCTACCTCAAAGTATCCTTTATCGTTAAAAAAAGAACGCATAGCGTTAAACAACTTGGTACGCTTTACAAATACTTCTTTTACGTGTGGGTTTACCACTAAATCTGCATAACGCTGACGGTAACGCAATTCTGGATCGTTAAATTCATCGTACGTTTTTCCTTCGGCATCTGTTTTAGGTAATGGCAATGGTTTTAAAGCTTTACTCAACAATTTAAAATTGCGAACCATCACAGAAATTTCTCCAACTTGCGTTTTAAACAACTCTCCTTCTATTCCTATAAAATCACCTAAATCTAATAACTTTTTAAAAACATCGTTGTATAAAGATTTGTCATCACCAGTACAAATTTCATCACGATTAAAATATACTTGTATTCTTCCTTCGGCATCTTGAATTTCTCCAAAAGAAGCTTTTCCTTGAATTTTCTTTCGCATTAAACGTCCAGCAATTACTACTTTCTTTCCTTCTTCATATCCTTTCTTAATCTGTTTAGAGTAGTTATCTACAGGAAATAAATCTGCAGGATATGGGTTAATTCCTAAAGCTCTTAATTTGTCAAGCTTTTCTCTTCTTACAATTTCTTGTTCTGATAATTGCATGCTGGTACTTTTTAAATGTATAATGCGTTAATTCTTAGCTGGCAAAGATAATAAGAACTTAAGAATTCGGATGCTAGAAATGACAAGTTATTTTTAAAGCTTCATTGTAGGTGTTTTGGGTGTTCTCCTTCACTAAATTCAGGATCGTGCTTTCCTTACTCGCTTTTGTTTTTTTTTTGCTGAAACAAGTTCAACACAAAAACAAAGAGCTCAAACAGGCCAGTCAATCACTAACACAATAAAAAAATATTCTATTTTAAATTAACAAAATAATGATTAAGAACAATCGTTGATTTATCTATTTTTAGATTTTCAGAAATAGATTTTACCAACCTTATATCTTTAAACCCACACTTATTCACTAACAAGTCTTTAGCAAACCAGTTTAATGAGGAGTCTATTTTCTCATCAATTAAATCTTGAATCCAGCTATTAATAGTACTATACCAATCTTTAACATTTCCATCTTGAACGTATCCAATTATTGCACTATGTTTTAAATCAACACCATGTATGTTATGCTTAAACCGTTCTATACCTCCAGACAACTTTTTCTTGTCGTTCCCTAAAACATATTCTTTCTCTCGATTTTTAGAAATTGCTTTTGTTAATCTTTTTGCCTCTATTGTAAAAAAAGGAGTAGGGTCTAAATAATGTTTAAAGACACCTATATCAACTCGCCTATCAATTCCTTTTATTTGTTTTTGTTTTGTTTCTGGCTGAAAAATAAAGGGCTGTGATTTTGAATAAAAACTTAATATTTTCCCTAGCTGTTCATTAAGACTTTCTTCTGAATCACTTACTTTTCCTTTAAAATGTTTTTGAAATTCATATAATGCATCTTCTAAAAACTCAATCAATTTTGCTTTGATTGTTCCCTTTTTAATTGAAGGACTAGGAATTTTTAATATTGAATTATAATTGTCTTTTAACATAATTAATACCCTGCTTTATAAAGATCAATAATAGTCTCATCAGCATCTCTTAAAGCTATTGATTGCAACCAATACCTTAACTCTTTTGGTTTAATTAAGTAAATTAAATCTCCATCATAAATTTTTAACACTCTATTTATTCTATAACTAATCCCTATTTTGTTATAAACAAGTTCCGCTATATAATCTTCAATTTCTTCCTCTGTTTTTAATATTTCTGAAACAGCACTTTCAATTCCGTATTCAAAAATAGTACATATAAAGGTTTCTGTTTGATATACATTTTGCAAACAGTATCTATTTAATTCAGTTTCAAATAAAGAATTCAAGACCTCACAAAACACATTACCAAAACTAATTAACTCTTTTTTAGAAGCTATTTCTAAAACTTTCACATTAGTGTCTTTTCCTAAAAATTCCAAACCATACGTCAAAGTATCATTAATTATAATTTCATCAAACTTTGTCAATTCAATGTCTTTTTCATCTTCTGGAAAAGGAAGATTCATAATATCTTGTTTGTACACTGGAAAAGTTGATTTTGTTACTCCTGCTCTAGCACTTGTTGTAATTAAATAAAAGCGATATAATTGATTTTTATGAATACGCTTTTTTATTTTTAAAAGTAAATCTTTATCTTCTGGAGGCGAATGAATCCCAACTATCTCATTTCTATATGTGAGATAATTTTCAGTATAATATACTGGAATAGATTCTTTACCAAGACTTCTTTTAATTAACAATAAGGGAGGAGTAAATATTTCTTTCTTCCTAATAGCCTCAATATATTCCTGCTCAAAAACCGGAACTATATCTATATTTTTAATTCCTTCTTCATTAAACTTATTTGTCGAGATACTTGGTTGTTTAAAAATTACTTTATCATTATCTCTATTCTTCTTGTTTCCAATAAAAAAACCAACACCTATTGACCATCCCGATTTCGTTACCTTTTCTTCTAAATATCTACCTAAGTTTGAAAACTCTGAAAGTTTTTTAACCAAACTAATCAAACGACCTCCTCCCAATAAATTAGACTTCCATACAAAAGGATTTTCTAACGCATCATTTTTACATACTTTATGAAAATCGTAATGATCGATTTCAAAATACTGTCGTTCTTTTGCTGACTTTAATTTTTTAACTGTAACGTGATAAATTGGATTTTTGTCAGGAATTTTATTTTCTAAAAAAAATGCAGACACAGCAACATTTTTCTTATTCCCTTTATTTTTAAATAGAATATTACTTAAATAAGTAAAGTCTATAATTTGAGGAATATTATACTCATTAAATAACCACTTTCTAAAGTTTATTGGTTTTTGGGAATTATTATATAATAAGGGGCCTGATGGTAAAATAAAAGAAAGTAAGCCTTTTTCTTCCTTAACTAACTTCATTCCTACCAGAGTGAAAAGTAATGAACTTTGAAATTTTGGGATTGGTACTTCTAAATTTAAATTTGAAATGAAACTCATAACCTTAGAATCTTTTACTCCATATTCCACAAAAGGAGGATTACCAATAATTAAATCATATTCTTTATTTTTGTTTTCTATATACCAATCAAAAAAATCAGAACTAACCACATTCTCATTTAAATTGTCAAAACGCAAATTTTCCCATATAACTTTCGGAGATAAAATATCACAAAGCGTTAAACTTAAACTAAAAATAGCTAGATCTACGGCCTCGCTTGCAATATCAACTCCATAAATACTTTCTTTTAAAAGTCTTTTTAATTCGTCTAGATTTTCTTTTCCAGGAAAAATCCATTTTCCTGTTTTTTCATAATTAGTAACTCTCCACCAATCAATAATTCTTTTATAAGCCGAAACAAGAAAAATTCCAGACCCACAAGCAGGGTCTAAGATTTTAAAATTCTTTTTAGGATGATTGATAGGCATACATTCATCAACCATAAAACCAACTAAATAAGAAGGTGTATAAGCAACACCTGTATTATTATCTGATTCCAGAAACATTTCATAAATACTACTTATCAATTCAATCGGTAGATAATTGAAAGAGTACAGTTTCCAAAACACAAATTGATTATTATCTAATGTTCCCGACAAGAAATCAGCGAGTGGCGATAAATCTTTATCACTTATTTGTTCTTTGAACTCCTTAGATAAATGAAAAATTTTCCCATTAAAATGATGACTTAAATAATCAAATAGGCTTATCGTATACTTATTTCCTTTTCTTATTGTTTCAATAAAACTCTCTGAGTAACCAAAAATCTCTTGATTAAAAAAATCAGCAGTAAAAACTCTTGTTTCATTTCCTTTTTCATCAATGTCAACCCTTTCTTCTAAATATTTAACTAGAATTCCTAAAACTAATAATTTGTTAGCAATATTTTTGTCTAGCCTTATAACATCTAAAAATCTATTTCTTGTTACTTTAAGTTGTGAAATAAGTTTTTCATAAGCCGTCTCACTATAACCAAAATCATATTCAGTTTCTTCCCAAAAAGAACCATTATCAAATTTTTTTCCTGAAAACTCTTTATATTTCTTAATAGCTTCTCCTGAAATTTTTAAAACTTCAAATGGAGATACTTCTAATTCCCCTTTTTTATTTTGTTTAACTGGTTTTGAGGAGTTAAAAAACTTTATTTCTGATTTTGTAATGATAAGATATAACCTAACCTCAGTACTACTCCAAATATTCTTATGAACATCAACCACATCTTGTTCACTAGATGTAAAATCATAAACATATAATTGAGGTTTAGAAGACCTACTTGAATCTATGAACTTTCTAAAATAAACTCCTGCAGCTCCTACTTTTTTAGCTTTTTCTAGTGATAATTTCTGATAAAAATCTATATCAGGATTTTCAATCTCAGAAGTCAACAACAATCCACAAGGATTTTCATCAGTATTAAACATCTCAAGTTGAGACAATCCACTAATAAACTCTGTTGATTTCATTTTATTTATTAAATATTTAATTTGAATATACAAAAATGCGATAAATTGAATTAACGAAAACTACAATTTAAAAGAATTATCTATATTTATCTATTCTACAATTAAAATAAACAGCATTCCATTGTGTACAATCCATCAAAAAAAGTACCTTTGTACTGTTGTTGTAGAACTACGCAAGTAGTTTTAGGGTTTAATTACCAATGGAAAGCTTCCCTTTTACGGGTTGCTTTTTTTATTTATAGCTATTTGTGTTAAAAGAAACCATTTTTGTTTTCTATCACTATCTTCATATAATACACCAAGAACACAATTCCTACAATCAACTTAATTCCTGTAGAAAAAAAGAAACCAATTACAGAACCTATCGAAGCTCTAATTGCTTTTTTAACATCTTTAGCATTATTTATTAATTCTCCTATAAAAGCCCCTAAGAACACTCCTAAAATCATTCCAACAGGAGCAAAAAGTAACCCAACAATTAAACCTATGGTAGACCCCCATACACCATATTTACTACCTCCAAATTTTTTAGTTCCAATGGCAGGAATTACATAATCAGCAATTACAACCAAAACAGCAATTGCCAAAGTAATCCCTAAAAACATCCAATTATTTTCTACTTTATTGGTTAAATGGAGTAACAACAAGCCCAACCAACCTGTTGGAGGACCTGGAATAATGGGCAAAAAAGAACCTATAATTCCGCCAACGACTAATAAAAAACCAAAAAACAGCAATATATAATCCATAACAGCCTTTCTTTTAAAGCAATATACAGCAATCTTCTTAAAAAAATGTATTTTTGAACCAACTGAGAAGCTACACATGAACAAACTGATTGCCATTCTTTTAGCATTAACTCTTTTCTCTTGCGAAAAGATTTGTTCTGTGACCTCTATTTTATGCAAAGGGAGTACAAAAAAAATAGAATTTATTGATTTTACACAAATAGACCAGTTTCCACAATTTAAAAACTGTGATGAGATATTAAGTTTTGAAGAAAGTAAAACTTGCTTTGAACAAACAATACACAACCAAATAAGTGATCGAATTCAACAATTAAAACTCATCACCAAAGAAAATATTACAGACACTTTACAAATTCAATTTACTATTGACAAAAACGGACATTTTTTGTGCAATAAAATTATTGCCAAAGACTCCCTAAACATTAAACTACCAGACCTGTCTTTGGAAATTCAAAAAATCATTCAAACTTTACCCTCAATCAATCCTGCTCAAAAAAGAGGGATTCCTGTAGCTTCTACCTATACCATTCCCTTGGTAATTAACACCAAATAATTTTTTAGTTAAATAAATTATCATCTTTATTATTTAACAACACGCAACCTTTTATAAAGTTTTACATCTACTGTATAGACATTAAAAACAAAGCTTTATGATTAGATTAATTTTTATGCTGACCCTTATTCATCTTTTATATTATCTAGATGTTTTTAACGCAACCTTTCGCAAACTTAGGCATCTATCAATTAACAACCCTAAATAGAAAAATTATGAAACGTTTATTATTTATTTCAATTTTCGCATTTTTTTTAACATCATGTTTAAATGATGATGATGACATCAATCAAAATTATCACTTTGATACCATTCCCGTAGCATCTATAACACTACCTGATTCTTTTGAGCTAAATGAAATGTACGACATTACTATTAACTATAACTTACCTGACAGTTCTCACAGTTTTTATCAACTGTATTTTGAACACAACAACAAGGAAAGAATAGTTGCCGTTATTACTTATGTAAACGAAGATGTGTCTGCTACCGGTCCTGTTATTAACAAAGACTATACTTTTAAATTAACTGCCGCTCAAGAAGAAGAATACATTTTTAAAATTTGGAAAGGTAAAGACGAAAACAACGAAGATGTTTACGAAACCTTTACAGTACCTGTAATTGATCCTAGCCAAAATTAAAAACTATATTAGTATAGTTAATTTAATGTATGGATATTAAAAAACTCATTAAAGAATGTCAGCAAAACAAAACTCAATCGCAATCTAAGCTATACGAGTTGTTTGCTGCTAAACTTTATGCTGTTTGTTATAAATATTCGCGCAACCAACAAGAGGCTGAAGATACTTTACACGATGGATTTATTACTATTTTAAAAAAAATAAACCAATATCAACACAAAGGATCTTTTGAAGGCTGGATGAAAAGAATTGTAATTAATACCGCTCTTGAAAAATATAGAAAAGAGAAAGTTTTTCCGTTAATTTCGGAAGAAATTGAGGATGATGTAACAATTGAAATTGATGAAGAAAACACTAGTATTGATGAATTATTAAATCACATTCAAAAACTCCCTAACAGATACCGATTGGTTTTTAACCTTTATGTTTTAGATGGTTATTCTCATAAAGAAATTGCCAATATGTTAGAGATTTCAGAAGGAACCTCAAAATCTAATTTATCTAGAGCCAAAGTAATATTAAAAAAATCATTAGAAACTCATCAGCAACAAAACCTGAATTCCCTATAAATGAAGGAACCTAAAAACATAGAAAGATTGTTTCAAGAAAAACTAAAAGACTTGGAAATGGCTCCAAATCCGGCAGTTTGGAATAAAATTGAACAATCTATGGCTAGTCCTAAAAAATCTAAAAAAGGATTTATTTGGTGGCTTTCAGGTACTGTTGCTGCTTTATTTTTAATTGGTTTCTTCCTTTTTACTAATAAATATTTTATTAAACCAGAAACCGCTTCTAAAGAGATTGTTAAAGAGAAAAAATCTGACAGTACCTATACTGAAAAGAACACACTTAAAAAAACAGAATCAACTTTAGCTAAAAAAGCAGAAAAAATTAAAAACACTGTTGAAAACTCAACAAACAAAAAAAATAAAATTGCAGAGACACCCCCTCTACAACCAAAAAAAAATATTAGTACAAACCCTACCCTTAATCAAATCGAACCCTCTAATAAAATTGCTAATAACACATCTAAAGAAACACCAAATATTTCCACCAATATTTTAAACAAAGATGCTACAACCTCCATTAGTGAAAAACAAAACTTAGCAGCTGTAATAGAAAAAGAAAACGTTATAAGCCCCCTAAAAAAAACAAAGTACTGGAGCATTGCTCCCGTGGTATCTGAGTTGTTCTACAATACAATTTCTAATAAATCTCCAGTAGACAGTAGTTTAGACAATGCTTCAAAAAAAGGAGAAAGCTCCACTTCTTTTGGACTAAAAATTGCGTACCAAGCTTCTAAAAAATGGAGAATACAAACAGGAATACATAAAGTAGATTTGGCACAAACAACGGAAAACATTGCCATATCAAGCATTAGCAGAAGTTCGTCATTTGCAAACTCTAGTCAAACAGTAAGTACTCCTAATATTAGTAATAATGAGGAAATCACTTTTATTGATTCTAATGCTGATAACGAGGTTAGAAAAACCGAGAATAACAATAAGCTAAGACAAAGCTTTGGGTATATAGAAATTCCTGTTGAAATTAACTATCAATTGTTTGAAACAAACAAAATGCAATTTCATTTAGTAGGTGGAGTAAGTAGTTTGTTTTTAACTAAAAACAATTTACAAATTCAAAACCCTAACTATTCTTATTCAAATGGAGAAGCAACCAATTTAAATGATGTAAACTTTAGTTTTAACCTAGGAACAGCTATTGAATATCATTTTACCAACAGATGGTTTTTTAACCTATCACCTATGTTAAAAATGCAAACACAAACTTTTAGTAATACAGATAATAAACCCTATTTATTGGGTGTTTCTACAGGAATTAATTATAAGTTTTAATTCATCATTTTTTCCACAAACAAAGGAAGTAACCTCTTTACAAATTTTGCATAAGCCAAAGCCGATGGATGCAAACCATCATTAGCTACTAAATTTGGGTTATTTAAACCTTGCATTGTAATGTCTGTAATATTTAAAAAAGTAATGCCGTTTGTTTCGCAATACCTTTTTGCAAAACTATTATACTCAGCAATTTCTTCTGAAATAGAAATATTTTCACCTCCAAATGGAGTATAAGCATAATCTGGAATAGACAAAACTACCACATGATTTTTATTGCCATTGGCATAAACAATAGATTTGCTAACCAATTCAGGAAACTCTTTTTCATAAACATGAAAAGAAACTCCTTGATATTGATTATTTACTCCTATTAATAAAGTCACAAAATCATAATCTTCATCAACTTCTTGTAATGCCAAAGCACTTAAAAGACTACTTGTTTTCCAACCCGTTCTAGCAACAATTTTTAAATTGATGTTTTCCACTTTGGTAAAATTGCTAATTAACTTTTGTTTTAATTGTTCAGGATAATTACAAGTACTACAAACACTTTCTCCAATAGTATAACTATCTCCTAAAGACAGTATTTTGTAATCGCTTTCTAGAACAACCTCAGGATCTATAACCTCTAGCTCAATTGAATTCTCCTGAATAATTTCTGAAACTGCAGGTTTACCACACGCAAGCACACAACACAAAAAAAAAATATATAATAAGTTAAATTTTCTCATATTTTATATACGAGAAAAATATACAATGGTTTTTGTAAAAAACAAATTTCTACAAAAAAAGGCTAATCAAAAAATGACTAGCCTTTTCTTATATCAAAAAAAAATTTCTAATTGGTCGTAAAACTCCAAACAGATCCGTTGGTTTTTCCTCCTTTATCATCCATTACATCTACTTTCCAAAAATAAGTAGTTGACGTTTCTAACGTAGGCGTATCTGCAAACGTAGCTGTTGTGTTTTCTTTTATTTTATCTAGACTAGTTGCATCTGTTCCAAAATAAACATCATATGTCAAAACATCATTTACATCCACATCTTTAGCATTCCACCTTAACCTAACGGTTGGTCCGTCTTGGAATGAATCTTCTTTAGGCTGGACTGCTTGCGCTAAAAAAGGCAAATGATTGGTAATTGCAACTGCTTCTGTATAAAAACTATTTACAGTAGAATACTCGCTTGATTCATTGTTGTTATCAACCGCCTTTACTCTCCAATAATAAGCTGTTCCTTTACTAAGTGTAAAAGCTTCGTTTAATGAAGATACCATTTCAGATTTTACAACATCTGTAAACTGATTATCTTTTGCTATCTGTACCTGGTAACTAATAGCATCTCCTTCAGCATCTGTGGCTCTATTCCATTCAAAATCTACAGTATTATCAACACAAAGTGTATTGTCTGCTGGTACTTTTAATACAGGAATTGTTGGTGCAGTATTTTCAGGTTCTTGTGGCTCAATATCTTCACTTCCACCACCTCCACCACAAGAGAACAACAGTAAAGTTACTAAACTAGTATATATTATTTTTTTCATGATTATTTTTTTATGATGGTTAAACTTAATGGAGTCTCTGCTAATATTCTAGCCAAATAAACCCCTGAAGCTTCATTTTCTATATCAAGTTGTACTTTTTGATTTACAACAGAATAAAGCCCTTTTAAAACCTGCTGTCCTTGTGCTGAATAAAGCTCTACTGAAACTTCACTTAACTTAGTAGGAACTGTTATTTCAGTACCTTTATTTGTTGGATTAGGGGATGCGGACACATATTCAGATGCATTAAGAATTTTTTCTGTGTATGTCCCTTCACATGGTTTTGCTGTTTTAACCTCAACCAAATCTCCTTGTTTTACGGACATTGTAAAGTTTTTAGAAGATGTTTCCAGTTTAGAAACTCCATTCACAAACACTTTATAAGGAGCTGTACCTTCTTCTATCTCCATATCCAATTCATTTATACTTACTTTTGATGATCCTAATAAAATTTCAGCCTCATCAATGGTTATAGAAAAACACTGTTCATAATCCTTCCCAGTTATAGTAATACAAACCGGATAAGTACCAGGAGCTAAATCGGAAACTATTAAAGTATTCCCATCAAAACTATAATCTGTTCCATTTAAATTTGCAACATAACTATGAGTTTGAACAGCATTAATTGTTAATGTACCGTTATCATGATCTGCACAGGTTTCTGAAGCTGTTCTAATGGTAAAGTTATCATAAGGTATTGATATTTCCGAAGCTGATATAGACACCGTAGCAATATTACTATAAGATACTCCATCGGTTACTTTATAAGTAAAACTATCCGTTATTGAGTTGGACGATCCATCATGAACATATGTAAATGTACCATCAGCATTAAGAGTTAATGTTCCATTGGTCACATCTGTTACCAGCTCTGCAGTAAGCTTATTCTTTTCAGGATCTGTATCATTATCTAAAAGACTACGAGCACCCCCTACCAAAGAAGATGTAGAACCACCTTCAGCAACAGTAACTTCATCAGCTACTGCTGTAGGTGCTAAGTTTTCTGCTTTATTAATCATAATATTAGATGCTGGCACACCTTCCATATCATATCCTAAATAATAACCAGGATGTGGCGGTTGGTTATAGTCATTATTCTGCCACGCAATTGCTACTCTATACATAGGATCATGCATTAGTGTAGGAATTCTATGCTCTGTTAAAATATCAGTAGTTACAATTACCAAAGCAGTGTTATCTGATCTTCTAAACATAATTTCTTCTCTCCAATCTCCAAACAAATCTCCAGACAAAGCTGCATTAGATTTGGTAGAGTTATTTGTAGTCACTGGATAATCATTATAAATAGTCCATAATCGACTTCTACTTTGAGTATTGCTTATCCATTTTTCAATGACCTGTCTATCTAGCAATTCACGTCCTAAATCACCATCCCACCATACAGCAGAATTAACCCCCATAATACCTCCTGTTGGTTTTTCTGTTCCTATTTCTCCTTCTTGCACGTTGTAAAAATTCCCAGAAGAAGCCCACATCTCATAACCTTTATGATCTGGATCAACATCCGAAGCCAATCCACGACCAACATCTCCCGTGGTTTCGACACCATATATAGTTTCTCCTGTTTTAGCATCTAAAAGTCTTATTCCTTGACCATCATAACAACTTGGGCACTCTAAAGGTAACCAAATCTCTAACCCTGGTCTATCTGGATCCATATCAGACATATGTAAAGCATCACCATGCCCATTACCATTAGACCATAAAAGCGTACCATCATCATCAATAGCACTAGATCCATTAATAATTTCATCTTTACCATCCCCATCTACATCTCCAATGGTTAACTGATGATTTCCTTGTCCAGAAGCTGCATTATTTCCTGGATTACTTGGGTCTTTACTATCAAAAATCCAACGCAATGTAAGTTCTCCATCTCTCCAATCGTAAGCAGCACGAACCAACTTAGCATAATATCCTCTACCTGTAATAATACTAGGTTTTTCTCCATCTAAGTAAGCCACTGCCATTAACAAACGATCTTGACGATTCCCATAACCATTACCACCATCTCTCCAATCATCTTTATGTCCTCTATTAGGCTCATAAGGCACGCTAGCCATTGCAGCTCCAGTAATTCCATTAAAAATGGTTAACCATGCTGGCCCTTCTTGAATCCAACCCGATCTATTACGATAATCAGCATTGGGATCTCCAATTACATTTCCTACACCATCAACAGTCCCATCAGCAGTTCTTAGAGCTACTTCTGCTTTACCATCTCCATCAAAATCATACACAGCAAATTGATTCATATGAGGCCCTGAATTGACATTATTTCCTAAGTTTATACGCCATAATAAGGTACCATCCAACCTGTAACAATCAAAGATTTGTTGGCCATTTATTCCACCTGCATTGTGGTTTACAACTGTTGGAGACCACTTTAATACAATTTCATATTCTCCATCTCCATCCATATCTCCAACACTAGCATCATTAGCTGTATAAGTATAATCTAATCCCTCAGGATAATACACCCAACCTGATTCCTCTTGATGATCTCCAGGTGCTGTTGTATTCCCTGGTGGAATTTGTAATGGAATTGTTATTTGGTTATCCTCCCATACAGCCACAGCTTTTGAGGCCTCTCCTTCTACACCATCAATCATAGGCTTTACAGTATAAACGGCAACTCCTCCAGAAGTGAAATCTATAAAATTGGTTGAATTTGTTATGGGATCTGTATTTACTTTTACATTACCGCGATATACATTAAACGCAATATTTGAGGGATCTGTTCCTAACAATCTCCAGCTTAAAAACACTTGATTACTCGCTTTTTGGGTAGCAATTAAACCTCTATCCAAATATTCCATTTGTTTGGGACTTGTAACAACATCACTAGACAAGGATACTGTTTTAGAATATTTTCCTCCCACATCTTCTGCTATTACCTCTTGAGCAAAAAGTCCCTGTTGCATTACAACAAATAAAGTAAGCAACACTGTTTTTTTAAAGATCATTTGTCCTAAGACAGAATACATCCATTTAAATAATAATTTGTTTTTCATTTAATTTAGTAGTTGGTTAAATGTAAAATCCATACACAATAGAGTTCACAACCACTAAATTAACCTCTTAGCACACCAAAAGCATCCTGCTGTTACCTGTTATCAATCTAAGATAATAGATAAAACCCAATCAATACAAGACACTTTTTTACCATTTAAAAAAAACAAGAACCTAAAAATCAAATAGTTAATCCAAAAATACTATATCATCAACTAACAATAATATATTTTACAAATTCAATAAAATATATTGTGTTTTAAAAAGAATTAATCAGAAAACTTAAACTTTTTAAATAAATCCCAAAGTACAATTCCGGTAGTAACAGAAATGTTTAAAGAGTGTTTGGTTCCGTATTGTGGAATTTCAATACAAAAATCAGAATGGTTAATTACTTCTTGTTGAACACCTTTCACCTCGTTCCCCATCACAATCGCATATTTCTGATTTGGCTCAACTGTAAAGTCTTGTAATTTTACACTGTTTTCTGCCTGTTCAATGGCACAAACTTTTACCTGATCTGCTTTTAATTTTTCAACCAAAGTCAAAGTATCTTCTACATATTCCCAATCTACAGACTCTGTAGCTCCCAAAGCTGTTTTGTGAATTTCTTTGTTGGGCGGAGTAGCTGTAATTCCACACAAATAAATTTTCTCAATTACAAATGCATCACTTGTTCTAAACACAGAACCAATATTATTTAAACTTCTAATATTGTCTAAAACTACAATTAAAGGTGTTTTATCTGATGCTTTAAAAGCCTCAACATCTAACCTATTTAATTCTTTGTTTTTAAGTTTACGCATTGTTTTTATTTTAAGAAGTGTCAAAATTAGCGTATTTCTCTTAAAACTGATGAAATTGTCAATAGAACCTTAATAACTTTTTAACTTATCTTTCTTCCTTTTCCTTAAAAAATTTAATTTCGCTAAGAATCTAAAAAAATCAGACTAGTGGCTAAAACCAAAGCAAAAAAAGAAACTCCTTTAATGAAACAATACAACGGTATTAAGGCTAAATATCCTGATGCGATGTTGTTGTTTAGAGTAGGAGATTTTTACGAGACTTTTGGTACCGATGCGATAAAAGCCGCTAAAGTTTTAAACATTACCCTAACCAAACGTGGAGCAGGTAGCGATTCTGAAACTGCATTGGCAGGATTTCCACATCATTCCTTAAACACTTATTTACCTAAATTGGTAAAATCTGGGTTACGTGTGGCTATTTGCGATCAGTTAGAAGACCCTAAAATGACCAAAACCATTGTAAAACGTGGTGTTACAGAATTGGTTACCCCAGGTGTAGCGTTAAACGATGAAGTTTTACAATCTAAAAACAATAACTTTTTAGCTTCTGTACACTTTGGAAAGAAAAATTTAGGGGTTTCTTTTTTGGATATTTCTACAGGAGAATTTTTAGCCGCTCAAGGAGATACTGCTTATATAGATAAATTATTACAAAACTTTTCGCCAAGTGAAGTTTTGGTAGAAAAGAAAAACAAAGTTTTGTTTAACGAAACTTTTGGAGATAGATTCCATACTTTTTATTTAGATGATTGGGTTTTTCAAATAGAATTTGCTACTGAAAGTCTTTTAAATCACTTTAAAGTAAATTCTTTAAAAGGATATGGTGTAGAAAATTTGCCCGAAGGAATAATTTCTTCTGGAGCTATTTTATACTATTTATCAGAAACACAACACAATCAACTAAATCACATTACTGCTATTCAACGAGTTCACGAAAATGAATATGTTTGGATGGACAGGTTTACGGTTCGTAACTTAGAATTATATCATTCTACCAACGAAAATGCCGTTACGCTTTTAAGCATTATAGACCAAACCAACTCCCCAATGGGAGCACGTTTGTTAAAACGTTGGTTGGCCTTGCCTTTAAAAGAATCCAATCAAATTATCAAAAGACATGAAGTGGTAAATTACTTTATGAATCATGATGATTTTCACAAAACCACTCAATATCAAATCAAACAAATAAGTGATATTGAACGATTGATTTCTAAAGTCGCTACAGGAAAAATAAATCCTAGAGAAGTAGTTTATTTAAAACAATCTTTAGATGCTATTATTCCTGTAAAAAAAGCTGCTGAACAAAGTGATAATATCACCCTAAAAGCCATCGGGGAACAATTACAAGATTGTACTTTATTAAGAGAAAAAATTGCTACTATTTTGGTGAATGATGCTCCGGTAAGCATTAACAAAGGAAATTCCATTGCCTCTGGAGTTTCTGAAGAACTTGATGAACTTAGAAACATTTCTAACTCTGGTAAAGATTATTTAGACAATCTGGTAAAAAGAGAAACGGAAAGAACCGGAATTACTTCATTAAAAATAGCCTTTAACAATGTTTTTGGCTATTATATAGAAGTAAGAAACACTCATAAAGACAAGGTTCCAGAAGATTGGATTAGGAAACAAACTTTGGTGAATGCTGAAAGATATATTACCGAAGAGTTAAAAGAATACGAAACCAAAATTTTAGGTGCCGAAGAAAAAATAGCTCAATTAGAACAACAAATCTTTAGCAAATTAATTCAGTTTTTAATTGACTATATTCAACCTATTCAGTTAAACGCAAACTTAGTTGCTCAGTTAGATTGTTTGTGTGGATTTGCCACATTGGCCATGCAAAACAGCTATGTTCGCCCAACCATTGATGAAAGTACCGAAATTGAAATTAAAAATGGTCGTCATCCTGTAATTGAAAAACAATTGGCTTTTGGAGAAGAATATATTGCTAATGATATCAATCTAAACAGAAATCAGCAACAAATTATTATGATTACCGGACCAAACATGTCTGGTAAATCGGCCATTTTAAGACAAACTGCATTGATTGTTTTATTGGCACAAATGGGAAGTTACGTACCTGCACAACAAGCTAGAATTGGAGTGGTAGATAAAATATTTACTCGTGTAGGAGCCAGTGATAATATCTCTATGGGAGAATCTACTTTTATGGTAGAAATGAACGAAACTGCTAGTATTTTGAACAACGTATCAAAACGCAGTTTGATTTTGTTAGATGAAATTGGACGTGGAACTAGTACTTATGATGGAATTTCTATTGCTTGGGCCATTGCAGAATATTTACACGAGCATCCTAGTCAAGCTAAAACATTATTTGCCACACATTATCACGAACTAAATGATATGGCAAGTACCTTTACTCGTGTAAAAAACTTTAACGTATCTGTAAAAGAGTTAAAAGATAAAGTTATTTTCTTACGTAAATTAACTGCCGGAGGAAGCGAACACAGTTTTGGTATTCATGTAGCTAAATTGGCCGGAATGCCTCAAGCTGTAATTCACAGAGCCAACAAAATGTTAACTCAACTAGAAAAAAGTCACGGTTTAGAAAACAACAAAGCCAAAATTGAATCTGTAGAAAAAGAAGATGATTATCAACTAAGTTTTTTCCAGTTAGACGACCCTTTATTAGAAGATATTAAAGAAGAAATTTTAGCCACCAATATTGATAATCTTACCCCAGTAGAAGCACTAATGAAGTTAAACGAAATCAAAAGAATGTTAACAGGTAAGTAATATGAATACCATTATAGAATACATCAACATCTCTGGTTCTTTTGTTTTTGCTGTTTCGGGAGCTTTAATTGCCATGAAAAAAAGATTAGATCCTTTTGGCGTTTTAATTGTTGCCTTTATTACTGCCGTAGGTGGCGGAACACTTAGAGACATTCTTATTGACAGACAAATTTTTTGGCTATACAACACCTCTATTATTTACGCTGTTTTAAGTGGAGCAACTGTAGCCATGATTTTTAAATCTAATATGAACTTTTTTTCTAAACCTATGTTTTTTTACGATGCTATAGGTTTAGGCTTATTTACCATTACCGGAGTTCAAATAGGACTAGAATCTAACCTAGATTACTCCATATGTATACTACTAGGAACTGTTACAGGGGTTTTTGGTGGAGTTTTAAGAGATGTTGTGGTGAATAGAATTCCTGTTGTGTTCAAAAAAGAAATTTACGCAACCGCTAGCATACTTGGAGGATTGTTATATTTAACATTAATGAGTTTTAACATTCCTAACCCCTATTTACAAATTATCCCAATTCTATTTATTATTTTAATACGTTTGGTGGCTGTATTTTTTAATGTTACCCTACCGTCTATTTATAAAGATAATTTTAAACATGGTTAACAATTTAGAACAAGGCTACTTTGGCATTGGTATTTTTAATGGAAAAACCCCTGAAAACCTAGGCGTTTTATGGAGGTCTGCCCAAAATATGGGAGCTAGTTTTATTTACACCATTGGCAACAGATATTCCAAACAAGCATGTGATACTCATAAAGCTGTAGGAGCCATGCCCTACTATCATTATGATAATTTTGAAGAATTTTATAAACACATCCCTAAAAGCGCTGTGCTCATTGGAGTTGAATTAGATGATAAAGCAATTCCTCTAGAAACTTTTGAACATCCTAAAAGATGTGTATATTTATTGGGAGCAGAAGATCATGGTTTATCAAAAGAAGCTATAGACAAATCTCACTTTTTAGTAAAGTTTAAATCTACCCTTAGTTTAAATGTTGCTGTAGCAGGTAGCATTATTATGTACGATAGAGGAGCTAAAACACCTATAAACCTGTAACTAAATGAAGTCTATACTACGTTTTATTAGAGCTAAACAAATTCTACTTTTTTTAGCAATTGGAATAGTAAGTATTATTTTATGGAATACTTATCAATTTTTTAAAGAATTTCAGAATCAAGAAATAGTTAAAATGGAAATTTTAGCCGATGCTTACTTTCAATTTAACAAAGCAAAACCTGATGATGACATTAGCCTATTGGTTAAAATTATAGAGAACAACAAATCTATTCCTATGATTGTTACTGATGATGCAAACAACATTCTTTTAGATCAAAATATAGCATATAGTTCTAAAGACAAAAAGAGTGTATTATCTAAAAGATTGGAGGAAATGAAAAAATCACACCCTCCTATAGAAATCAATATTTCTGAAACCAAAAGTCAATTTATCTATTATTCAAACTCAGAATTCCTAAACAAACTAAGGTTTTACCCTTTAGCTTTGATCCTTATTTTTGTAGTTTTTCTAACTATTATTTATGCCGTTTTTAACGCCTCTTCTATCTCCGAAAAAAATAAACTTTGGACAGGTATGGCAAAGGAAACTGCTCATCAAATAGGAACACCTTTATCCTCATTACTAGGTTGGGTAGAAATTTTACGCTCAGAAAACATCAACCCAGATTATGTTAACGAAATTGAAAAAGATGTAGAGCACCTAAATATTATTGCCAATCGTTTTTCTAAAATAGGATCCGAACCTATACTTGAACTAGACAATCCCTCAGAAATTATAGAAAATACAATTAAATATTTTCAAATTAGAACTTCAAAAAATATTGTTTTTAACTACAGTAAACCTTTAGAGGACATTAAAATTATGCTAAACAAAGATTTGTTTGGTTGGGTTTTAGAAAATATTATTAAAAACGCTATTGATGCCATGCAAGGCAAAGGAAATATTGATATTCAGTTAAACAATATTCATACTGGCATTCAAATTTTAATTACTGATACAGGTAAAGGAATTCCAAAAAAACTCCACAAAAAAATATTTGAACCTGGATACACTACCAAAGCCAGAGGTTGGGGATTAGGCTTATCTTTAACCAAAAGAATTATTAATAAATATCACAAAGGAAAAGTATTTGTAAAACAATCTCAAAAACACACTGGGAGTACTTTTCAAATAAACATTCCTAAAAACATTTAATTTATTTAATGTGTTTTTCTACAAATTCTTTTTTATAAGCCCTACCTATAGGCAAAACATCACCATTAGATAAGTATACTTGGTGTGTTGAAACTTTGTTTATATATGTAGTATTTATAATATATGATTTATGAATTTGACAAAAAGTTTCTTTTAATTTTTTTAACCAATATTTTAAAGACTCTGTACTTAAATGCACTTTTGAAAAAGTAATTATTTCTGTATAATCTATATCTGCCTTTAAGTACAAAATCTCTTGTTTAGTTATTTTTATCATATCATAACCCGATTTAATAAAAAAATTATCCACCTGTAATGTTTCGTAGGTTAAAACAACTCCTTTTGCTTTTTGTATGGCTTGGCTAAATCTTTCAAACGTAAAAGGTTTTAAAAGGTAATCCACTACATTATATTTATAACTCTCTATAGCATAATCAGAAAAAGCGGTGGTTAAAATTATATGAGGATGATTAGCCGTAGATTTTAAAAACTCTATACCAGAAATTTTAGGTAAATGAATGTCTAAAAAAATTAATGACACTTTGTGTTCTGCCAAGAACTCTCTAGCGACTAATGGGTTAGAAAATGTTCCTATAAGTTCTAACTCCATTGTTTGACCTATAAATTTTTGTAAAATTCGCTGAGCTGGCGGCTGATCTTCTATAATAATACACTTAATCATAACTTAATTATTAAGGTTTAGTTTTAAAACAATGGTATATATATTCTCTTTATCAAAAATGTCTAACGTATGCATTGCTGGATAAAGAATTTGTAATCTTTTTTTTACATTTTTTAACCCAATTCCACTTGCCAAATTTTGATTATTTGCTTCGGGTAAAAAACTATTCTTACACTTAAACACTAACAAACCTTTATTAGACACCTTAACATCAATTTCTACAAAAATATCTTCGGATTGACTAGAAGTACTGTGCTTAAAAGCATTTTCTACAAACACTGTTAAAATTAATGGAGCAATAGTAAAACTATATTTATCTACGTTGGCTTTAAAATTAACAATACCATTATGCTCTACCCTTAATTCGTTTAAGGCCGTATAATTTTTTAAATGATTAATCTCCTTAGACAACGACACAAAATTCTCTTTACAGTCATATAGCATATATCTTAGCACCGAAGACAGTTCAACAATAATAGAAGGAGTTTTAGGAGAGTTCTCAATAGCGTATGCATACAAATTATTGAGATTATTGAACAAAAAATGTGGATTGATTTGAGATTTTAAATATTGTAATTCATTTTCTTGAGCCAACGTTTTTAATTGCTCTATCTCTCTTTGTTTTTTATTAAAATCCCAAGCAATTTTAAACCCAACAAATATTAAAATTACAGGTAATGTTTCTACCAAAGTAAATAAAACTCCTGGAAAATAAGTCCCTCTAGTATCGGGAAAATATATTTGCTCTAACACAAATTCATCTATCATAATAACTAAAAAAATAGCTACCAAAACAGAAATAAAAAAATAAATTATTTTTTTTTGATAATACAATTTCGGTAATAAAACATAATTAATTACCATAGCACAAACCATATAATTCAAAAAAAAAGAAATTTTATAAGAAGCTATTTTCTCTGTTCCATCTTGCACAAAAGAAAAGAACAAAAACAACACAACAACAATAGCTAATTGATACAACATTTCTTTATAATTATTAATAAAGATCTTTTTTAACCAACGCATATGCTCTTTTTTAATTTGAAATACAAAATTACAGGTTTTCAACCTGTTTGTAGAAATTATCCATATGTCGTTCAAAGGACTAATCATGTTGTTTAAGGGTTTGCGGAGCTAAAAGAACAATAAAATTCACACTTTTGCAATTAATAATTAGTCTAAATAAATGAAGTGTAGATTTTATATTATGTTTGCAATGCTTTTTGTAGTTCCAACAAGTACTCTTTATTCACAAACCAAAGAATACACTGAATTACAAGGATTGGTTATTGATGAAAAATTAACACCTATAGAAAGTGTTACCATCTATCTAAAAGATTTAAAACAAGGAACATTAACCAACAACAAAGGAGAGTTTAAATTCAACAATATTTCTACTGGCAAACATATTATTCTTATAACATCTCTAGGTTTTAACAACCTTGAAAAAGAAATCACAATATCTAGAGAAAATAAAAAACCATTGATATTTACTATTACAAGTAGCTTAACCTCTTTAGATAATGTTGAATTAAAGTTAAAATCTATAGCAACTAAAATAGAAGAAACAGGATTTGCTGTACAAGCTGTAGAAACAAAAAAACTAAAAGCTCAAAGTTTAGACTTAAATAAAGTCTTAGATAGAACTCCAGGAATACGTGTAAGAACCACAGGAGGAGTTGGCTCTAATTTTGAATATTCTTTAGATGGAATGTCTGGAAACGCAATCCGTTTTTTTATTGACGGAATTCCCATGGACTATTACGGTGCTTCTTATTCCATTAACAATTTACCCATTTCATTCATTAAACGTATAGATACATACAAAGGAGTAGTTCCTGTGGCTTTAGGTTCAGATGCTTTAGGAGGAGCTATTAACTTAATCTCTAAAGAAGAGCAAAACAATTTTTTAGAAGCTTCTTATTCCTTCGGATCTTTTAACACACACAAAATAGCCTTACACGGTCAATTAAGATCTCCAAAAACTGGGTTCACTGGAAAAATCTCTAGTTTTTACACCTATTCCGACAACAATTACAAAGTTTGGGGAGATGGTGTTTTTTATGGAGATGATACAACTCACAAAGTTGTTTATTTTACAAAAGACAATCCTTCAGAACGTTTTAATGATGATTTTAAAACAGCAACTACTAAATTAGATTTAGGATACACCAACACTTCTTGGGTAGACAAACTATTATTTTCTATTCTTACCTCTGATTTAAAAAAAGGAGTACAAACCGCTCAAACCATGGCTAGAGTATTTGGTAAGGTTCGTAACAACGAACAAACCATAATGCCAAATATTGTTTATCAAAAAAAGGACTTTTTAACCAAAGGTTTAAACATCAATACCTTTGCAGGTTATTCCTACACAAAAGGAACTGTAGTAGACACTTCCAGTGTTGATTATGATTGGAGAGGTAAAATAATTACTCAAAACAACTCTGGAAGCTCTGGTGGAGAAATGGGCTACGATGGTAAATCGCTTTATACATTAAAGGATCATTCTCAAATTTATAGAGCCAATTTAACCTATCAATTACCCTATAATATTAAACTAGGAATTAACTATTTGCATCAAAACTTAAACAGATCTGGTTCAGACCCTTATTCCCCTAGGTATAGAATTCCGTATATAGAACCTCAAAAAATTGCATCTAATTTTGCAGGCTTATCATTAGAAACCAAAAAGTTAGAAAAAAAATGGCATAGCAATGTATTTCTTAAATTTTACGAGTTTATAGCTACCATTAACGAACAAGTATATACAAACGAGTATATAATTATTAAACATCAAAAAAAAATCCCTAATTGGGGAGCAGGTTTTGCTAGTTCATTTAAAATCACTTCTAATTTTTTAGTAAAAGCTTCGGCAGAACAAGCAACCAGAATGCCTAATGCAAGAGAGGCTTTGGGAGATGGAGTAAACATTACCAATAATCCAAACATAAAACCTGAACAAAGTTTTAACATAAACATTGGGGCTATTTTAGGTAAACTACATATAGCTAATAGTCATGGATTAAAGCTAGAGGCTAATGTGTTTTACAGAAACACCAAAGACAAACTTTTATTAAATGTGGTAGATGCAAGAGACAATGGTGCCTACAAAAATCTAGACAAAATTGCAGGAATGGGAACTGAAATAGGAATTATTTACGATTATAACGACTTAATAACATTTAACATTAATGCCACCTATTTAGATTATAAGAATAAAAAAACACATGAAGAAAACGGCAATAAAAACATTTTCTATAATGATAGAATGCCAAACCAACCCTATTTTACAGCTAATGCTGGTTTAGAGTTTCGTTCAGATAATATCATTCAACAAAACTCAAAATTTTTTAGCTATATACAATCTAGTTATGTACATCAATTTTATTTAGACTGGCCTAGTGCAGTTTCTTCAAAAAACAAAGCCGTTATCCCAGCACAATTAGTTTTTGACATGGGAGTTGGCTACACCTTTCCATCAGAAAAATTAACACTAGCAGTTGATGGCTCTAACTTATTTAACCAACAAGTTTTTGATAATTATAAACTTCAAAAACCAGGTAGAGCTGTTTTTATAAAACTAACCTATCAACTAGAAAAATTAAAATTATAAACAACAATTAAATTTATTATTATGAAAACCAATCGATTTTTAAAAATCACTCTAACAAGTTTATGCTTATCATTCGGATTAGGGATAACATCTTCTTGTACTAATAACGATGATGATGTTATCAACAACGAAGACAACCCTACCATAGCTAACTCTAAATACCTAGTAAGTGCAAGTGTAGGTGACAACGGTTATTTTACTACAACAGACAATATTACTTCAGGTAATATTTCTATTTTAGGTAGTGGATATGAAGGTTATGCTAATTTAGCTGCTAGTGCAGATGGATTTTTCTATAATTTTGGAGATGGTACTTTAGATAAATATGAATTTACAAACAACGGACTGGTAAAAGTAGAATCTATTTCTACCGAATCTTTAAACCCAGGTAGTTTTTATCGATATATTCAAAAAACAAACACTGGTGATTTATTTTTATCTAACTTCCCTAATGATGAAGGTAAAGCCCCATTTGCTATTATTAATCTAGAAGATTTTTCGGTAGAAAACTACGGGTTTATGGATTTCCCTCAGGTAGATGAAAAAAGTGCATTATGGATACAACCTGTAGTAAACAATAATAAAGTTTATTTTGGAACTGTTTACGGTGTTAGAGATGGTAAAGCATGGACAAACTTAGCCGACAACTTAATTACAGTAAAATTTGATTATCCATCTTTAACCAACCCACAAGTCATTACTTCTAATGCTTCTTCTGGTTCTACAGGTGGATACAGAACAAACGCTGCTTTTGTAACCGAAAATGGAGATATTTATCAACACAACTTAAACAGTGTACATTGGCATAGTAATGCTACCTTAGCAGAAAACCCAACTGTTTTTGTAAGAATTAAAAATGGCCAATACGATGATTATGAATTAAATGTATCTGATAGTTTTTCTGAACCAATTAACATTTGGAATGCTTGGTATGCAGGTAATAATATTATTTATGCCAATGTAATTAAAGAAAGTGATATTACTGCTTGGGGAGATTTATCAACCAATATTGGTACTTTGGTAGAAATTAACTTAACTGCTAAATCGGTCACTGAATTAAACATCCCTAAAGCACCTTATGTTAACCTATTTAAAGCCGAATGTATTGAAGATGGAAAATTTTACATTCCTGTAAGTTTAAACGGTGGAAATGCTAATATTTATGAAATTAATATTGGTGGTGGTGCCAACGGATTTACCAAAGGAGCAGTGCTAGACGGAAGCAATGTATATATAAATGGATTGTATAGAAACTTTTAAACAAACATAACATTCTGTTTTATTAAAATCCGTTGTTTGTAGTAATGCAAACAACGGATTTATATTTTAACAACAATCTTTTTTTTATAAAGTATATAAGCAAAAATCCACACCAATAAAGTGTAGCTTATAGCCATAAACAAACTCCCCAAATAGTCCCCAAACAAAGGTTGATATCCATTTTTATACAACAGTGAATACAAACTGTTTTTATTAAAAATAGGCAAGATTAAAACACTCATAAAAGCCTGAGAAAGCATATAACTAAACAAAGGATTTAACCCAAAAACCCTAAAGAACACAAATTTATCTACAATTAAATTTTGTTGCACCATTTTTGAAATTAGCAGCCAAACAACCCCTAAAATTCCAGTTGAAAAAAACACATAAGAACCTGTCCACAACGATTTATTTATTGGATATATTTTAGACCAAAGCAACCCTAATAAAATTAAAAACACAGAAATAAGCAATAAAGACATAGTTGTTGTTTGTCCTCTTTTTTTTGATTTTATAAACTTAACCCCCATTAAATAGCCCATTAATATTTGTGCTGCAGAAGACAACACCCCTAATAAACCTTCGGGATCAAAAGGAATTCCGTAGCCTTGATACAAGTGGTTTTTTCCTACAAGCCACACATCAATGGTTTGACTAATATTCTTCTCTAAAGCATAAGGTTCATCTCCACCAAAAACATATAAAACAGACCAATGTAAGAGTAACAAGCCAACACAAACCCCTAATATTATTTTGATGTTTTTTACATACACTAAAATCAATCCTGCCAAAAGAAAACTACATGCAATACGTTGCAAAACACCAAAAAACCGATAGGCTGACAAGTGAAAATGCACAAAAGGAAAACCATTTAAAAGAAGCCCTACTAGAAAAATTAGTAGGGATCTTTTTATAATTTTAATTGAAAACTTACGCTTTGGAATGTCAGAATTTAGATTAGAAAATGAAATGGCCATGGAAAGTCCAATCACAAAAACAAACCCAGGAAACACCAAATCTGTTAAAGTACAACCAAACCATTTTGCATGAGCAAGAGGAGCATATATATGTTGCCAAGATCCAGGAGAATTCACTACTATCATTACAAAAACAATCAATCCTCTAAACACATCTACAGATACATATCTCTCTTTTTTCATTATTTTTTATTTGAACAATAACTTCTCTAAACTAGATACAATCATCAACTCAGTATCTACACAAGGCTCCTTTAATGTTATTAACAATTGTTTTAACTCCTTTTTTGACAAGGTTTTCTTATCTCCATTTAAAAAAGAAACACCATAAACAGCTACTTTTGAAACATGTTGATATTGCTCTTTTAAGCTCATAAGGCTTGGATTCATCTTTAATTCCTTAAATGCTTCAAACCCCAATTGCCAAGACTTAAACAGATTAATAATTTTTATTTTCTTCTGATGGTAATTTTAAATAATCATCCACCAAAGTATTAAAATAAACTGCTTCGCTAGCATCGGCCACACAAGCATCTGCAAACAACATAAAAGGAGAAAAAGTTTTGTATTCTATTCCATCTTTATTTCTTGCATATATTTTTAATGGCTCACTTAAATCTGCCAACAACCTCACTGATTTTATAGATTGATTTTTTACAATATTTCTTAAAATAACCTCTCTATTTTTAATATGTGTCAATCCTAAATCTTCTAAACCAATACTAACCTCAGAAAGTCTTTTTAACATAAAATCAACATCGTTCACCTCTTTTGGAGACCACAACCTTTCAGCAATAGCTGCTGTTCTTGGCCATATTCTAGAATCTATGGTTATTGGTGTTGCAAGCTCTGCCCACATGGTTGCCTCACCTCCTAAAATTCTAGCTCTTTCCTCAGGAGTTAAAACTGCATTTCCAATAGGTTCTGTCTGATAATGTTTTACTACAGACTCCATTCTATCTATATAAAAACCGGTTGATAATACTGTTTGATATCCTGCTTTTGCCGCTTTTATTAAAGTTCCACCTTTTGGCAAACCTTCGTTTACTCCTCTCCAAGAATGGATCAATGCAGACTTAGGAATTTCTGGGGTTAAAATTTCATCCCAACCCATTAATTTTTTACCGTATTTTTCTAATATTTTTTCTAATCTAATATTAAAATAGGTTTGTAAATCATGATTGGTTTTTAATCCGTGTAACTTTTTAAATTCTTGTATTTTTTGATTTTCATCCCAATGTTTTCCTTCGTTTTCGTCACCTCCAATATGAAAATAAGGATCTTTAAACAAAGGAGCTACTTCGCTAATTAAAGTATCTAAAAAAACATAGGTTTCCTCGTTGGTTGGGTCTAAAGTAGGATCAAAAACCCCCGAAAACCTTTCAATGCTATACCTTTTTTTCTTACTTCCAATTTTTGGATATGCAGCTAAAATAGAAGAAGCATGACCAGGTACATCAATTTCTGGCAGTACACGAATTCCTAAATTGGCAGCATACTGCACCACATCTTTTATTTGCTCTTGGGTATAAAACAATCCATCAGACCCTAATTCATTTAATTTAGGCAATTTTTTCACCTCAATTCTAAACCCCTGATCATCTGTTAAATGCCAGTGAAAAACATTCATTTTCACCGCTGCCATGGCTCTTAAATTTCTTTTTAACACCTCTATTGGTTGAAAATGACGAGCCGTATCAATCAACAAACCCCTCCATTTAAATCTTGGAGTATCTTTAATTTCAACTGTAGGAAAATAAAAACATTCATCGTTAAAACTTAACAACTGTATCAAAGTCTCCAAAGCATATGAAACTCCAACATCTGTGATAGCATTGATAACTATTTGATGTTCTTTTACCTCTAAAGAATAAGATTCATCATTAGATAATTCTAGATTAGAAATTTTATTAAAGTTAATCAGTAATTGTGCTTCATTATTATTAACATCTGCAAATCCTTGCTCCACAAAAACACCTGATTTATTGGTGATTCTCCTTATAAAATTGGTAGTAGTATTGCAAATAATTCCTCTTTTACTATTTACCGAAACTATAAAGTTTTTATCTAAAACAAACTTACTCCCTGTTAACTCAATTTGCTCTGGCCAAGGCATTAAATTTAAGTCTGATAATTGCTGGCTGTATCCTGTTAATGTGATAAAACAGCACACTATGATTATGATTTTTTTCATATGATATTTTTAAAACAACATCACTTTTAGAGCTAAAAATGATATCAAGTCCTTTTATTTTTTTTAATACTCCGTTAAAATACAGCACAAAAAACCTACTGCTGATTATTTTAGACTAACAGCATTAAAATGAATATGTAAAACAAACGGTAAACTAATACCGCTTGTTTTACCATAAAAAACTAAAAAATGATTCTAGAAATTAGCTCCTGAAATATCCCACCAAAGGCGAGTTCCTCCATTGTCTGGTCCGTTTAAATAACCAACAGCTGTAGTTACATTTGCTCCATTGGTATTTAATTCATCTTGTACAAAATTGATTCTTCTTACCTGAACATTGGTATCAATTTTTCCGCCACTATTATTTACTACTACTGGGAAAATTCTAGGATAACCCGTTCTCCTAAACTCCGACCAAGCCTCTTGACCATCAGGAAACATAGCTATCCACTTTTGAGTAATTATTTGTTCTAGTTGCTCTTCATTTGTTCCTGCAGTATTATATGCAATTTTTACATCACTTGCATAAGCTATATTATTTGTTGCACTTAACGCATCAATAAAATCTGCTGGAGTGCTTGTGTTGTCTGCTAAATAAGTAGACACACCTGAAACGCCATGTTGCGAGAATGATGCTGTTACTCCTGCTTCATAATGTGCTTGAGCCGTTCCTGCTCCTGCCCATCCTCTTAAAGCTGCTTCAGCTTGTAAAAACTCTGCCTCAGCAGCTGTCATCCATTGCATGGTTTCTCCTTCTACTACAGAACCCAAAGCTGAATGTGCTCCATAAGTTGTTTTAGCTTGGATATCAATTCCCATACGGATTCCTTTATAAGCTCCTCCTAAAGCAGGATCTTCTGCTGGTTTAAAATATTTCTCTAACCTACCATCATTATAACCCAATAAAATTGATTCCATTTCGGCACTCATACGGATATCTCCCCATGCATCACTAATTTCTAAAAGTGGATTTCCAAAACCTGTATTGATAAACATATCTTGCTCTAAGAAACCAGCATTACTTGCCAAAGACAACTCTCCTTGTGTTTTAGCCAAACTAGGGTTAATCTTTACTACTCTTAAAGCCAAACGCAAACGTAAAGTGTTAGCAAATTTTCTCCATTTTGCAATATCTCCTTCTAAAGAAGACATATCAAAAGGAATAAATTGTACATCTGCCTCATAATTTTCTAAAACTGTAATCGCTTCTCCTAATTCTGTAAAAAAAGTACTGTATGCTGTTTCTTGAGAATCGTACTCTCCTGTGGTTGCAAAATCGTCATATTTAGAATAACGGATAGGTCCATAAATATCGGAAACTCTATGCATTCCCATTACTCTTACAATGTTTGCCAAGTGTACAAATTTTTCACCATCTGATTTACCACTCAATGCTACTGCATTTTTTACATTTAATGCAGAGGGCATTACGTTGTTATAAGCATCAGACCAAGGAAAACCATTCCATCCATCAACCAAGGCATATGTCATGTTATTTACATTCCCGGCAAATGGTGTGGGAGGTGTCATGTATCCAGAAAACACATCTCCCATTAAATTTTGTTGTAACTGAAAGTTCCAAGCGGGTGTTACATTAATCACATTTAAAAACATAGGCGTAAAAGAACCTCCAATATGATTGTTCATTTGTGTTAAGCTTTCATATGAAATTCCGTTTGAATTTGTATTGATATCTTCAAAACCATCTGTACAATTTGTAAGACTTATTGCCAATACAGAAGCAAGTGTATATTTTATTATTTTTTTCATCTTCTTAAAAATTTATGTTAACATTAAACCCCACACTTCTTGTAGAAGGCTGACCATAAAGGTCTACTCCTTGTAAACCTTGACCTGTACTAGAGGCAATGTTTGGATCAAATGGAGCTTTTTTGTAGATAAAGAATAGATTGTTTGCTATTAGTGAGAATCTTACTGTATTTACAAAACTGTCTTTAAAAGAAAGATTATATCCTAAAGAAATTTCTCTTAAACTAACATTTGTTGCATCGTACACGTATTCTCCTAACATTCCTGCTCTACCCGCTGTTTTGGTGTAATAATCTTTAGCTGTCATTTGTTTTGCTACTCCATTTGCATCTACAACATCAATCATTCCTCCATTGTTGTTTCTTGCATTTGCAGTGGCTTGAGACACTCCATAAAAATCATTCACCGCTTCGGTAACACTTACCACATCACCTCCTACTTTAGCATCTACTAAAAAGCTAAACGTTAAGTTTTTATAGTTAAAATTATTTTTCCATCCTAAAGTAAAATCTGGCTGTGCATGCGCAATGGTTTCAAAACCTGTAGATTCAATTGCTAAATTTCCAGAACCATCATCGGTAACAATTGGCAAACCATTTTCATTTCTTACCACAGAACGACCTTTGATACTTCCATAATCTTCTCCTTCTACTAAAGAATAAGAGTACCCATTTACTCCTGGTGCAGTTAATACAGCTTCTCCTCCTAATAAAGATGGATGTACTGAAACTACTTCATTTTTATTTTTTGCATAGTTAATAGATGTATCCCAACTAAAATTGTCTGTTTTAACTGGTGTAGCATTTACCATTAACTCAACACCTTTATTGGTTAACTCCCCTGCGTTTACAATGTTTTGTGTGTAACCGTGTACGTTAGGTTCTGCAGCTATATAGAATATTTGATCTGTTGTGGTAGATGCATAATAAGTAAAATCTATTCCAAATCTGTTGCCTAAAAACTTCCATTCTGTACCAATCTCATAAGAAGCCTGTTTTTCTGGGCGTAATGTTTCTCCTTCTTTAACTCCTATTTGAGGGGTTTGATAATTGTTTTGTCCTACAGGAATAGTGCTTAAAGGTATGGTTGCATATACTGGAATATCTTTACCTACCTCTGCATAAGAACCTCTAACTTTAGCAAAAGAGATTGCTCTTGGTAAATCAAAAATATCTGATAAAACTGCCGTTAAACCTACAGAAGGATAAAAGAAAGATTTAGTGTTGGTATTTACTAATGTTGATGACCAATCAGTTCTACCTGTAACATCTAAAAAATACTTGTTATCAAAACCTACATTTATAGATCCAAATACAGATTGAACTTCTCTCCTACCAACTGATTGTTGTAAATTTTTAGTTTCTGCAAAATTTGATACTGAAAAGTAATTTGGATATGTTAATCCTTTTCCTTCTCCAGAATCTAAACTAATTTGATCTCCTATTTGATATTTTGTTAAGCTAGTTCCTAACAAACCTGTAAAAGAAATATCATCAGTAATATCTGTATTATAATTAGCGATTAAATCTACATACTGTTGCGTATTTTCTGTTTTTTCTAAAATATACCTACCCGTTGCTGGCACCAAAGCAGGGTCTGAACCGGCATACATTCTTTTATCAAACGTAAAGAAACTTTTATCAAAACTTCCTCTTGACTGTAACGAGAATTTATCTGTAATTTGATATTTTACTTGTGTACTTGCAAACACTCTTTGCGCTATATCTTGTGTTGGATTTCGGTGAATCATCCAATAAGGGTTTTGCTGAATATTCTCATCAAAAGAGGTTGCATATTGATCCATCATATTTGTTGATGAATTAAAGTATTCATATTTATTTTTATAAATATCTCTATCAATTCCTACAGGATGTAAGTATAAACCAGATAATGGATTAGAATACAAACCACTAGTTGGCCTGTTATTAATTCTTTGATCTGATAAATTAACACTTGCTGTTACCGAAATCTTATCTTTTAAAAAAGACATGGTCTCTCTTAAAGTTATATTATTTCTAATCATTTTGTTTTCAGGAATCACCCCATTAGACAAAGTATTGGCATAAGAGAAATAGGTTTGTGCTTTTTTATTTCCTGATGTTAAAGACAAAGATTGAATAGCTGTAAATCCTGTGTTAAAAAAACTTTTAGCATCGTTAGACAATCCTGTTGTTTTAGCTCCCCAAGATTTTGGATCTGACACATTTCCATTTTCAGCGATAGGCTGTCCTACAGATAGCGAAGCATATTCTGACTGCAATTCTGGTAAAGACATGACATTGTCTGCTGTAAAGTTTGAATTAAAGTTTACAGACATTTTACCTTCTTTACCACTTTTAGTTGTAATTAAAATTACTCCATTAGCTCCTTGACTTCCGTATAAGGCTGCTGCCGAAGCTCCTTTTAAAACTGTTACACTTTCAATATCATCAGGGTTTATCATAGACATTACATCTCCACCATCTCTATTTCCTGTTTTTCCTCCAAAAATACTAGTCCCTGGCTCTTCACCATTAGAACCATTTCCGTTATTCGACATTGGAATTCCATCTAATACGTATAATGGATCATTGTTAGTAGTAGACGAATTACCTCTTAATACAACTTTTGCAGCTCCTCCTGCTCCAGACGAACTTCTTGTTACCACAATACCTGCTGCCTTACCAGACAAACTGTTAATTGGGTTGGTTTGTTTAACAGTTGTTAAATCATCGCCTCCTACTTCTTGCGCTGCATAGGTTAACGCCTTTTTTTCTCTTTTAATTCCTAAGGCTGTAATCACAACTTCATTTAAAGAAGTACTTGATTCTTTAAGGCTAATTTTTAAAGTTTCTGATTCTGAAGTTACAATTACTTCTTTTTCTGTCATTCCTATATAAGTAACAACCAACACATCATTTACCGATGCGTTAAGACTAAAATTCCCATCAAAATCTGTCATGGTTCCTTGACTAGAATTTTTAATTACGACACTTGCTCCTGGCAATGGACTTCCATCAGATGCTACGGTTACCACACCTGTAATTGTTTTTTCTTGCCCCAGAACACTCTGAAATAGGAAAAGAAAAAAGCAATAAAATACCACGTTTTTTAATTTGCTCATAGTTTTGTTGTTTAATAGTTATAGCGTAAAATTACAGGAGCACCCTAAAATTTTTAAAATAAAATATACCAACTACATCATTTTACTGACTAACGACATAATCAAAACAAAATATTCAACAAAAAACACAAAACACCTAATTATTTCAATCAAAAATGTATTTTTATTAAACAAAACACTATAAAAACTGCGTTTACACCATAAAAAACCAAAACACATAAACAATTGTTAATCCGAGATTTTAATAAAAAAATTGAATTTAAACATCATACCATTCCGTGGAGATATCATGTCGTTTTTTGGGCTTGTTATTTTCTATTTAACTTTATTAGGTGGGGAAGTTATTTTCAAGACTACAACTATTCTTTAAAATCTAACTTGGTAGAGTTTTCTCTACATATTATTATTGTTTACTTTAATATCTATTATCTACTTCCTAAATATATTATTCAAAAAAAATATTTTCAATACACCATGCTATTCACTTTAGCTATGGCCTTTTTATACCTTGTTAGAACTGGATTGAATTATTTTTTAGTAACCGAAAATATTTGGCCTGAAGCTGGTGATAATCACGAAGCTTTTACCATTAACCACATTGTAGCCGTGGTATTGGGTGAAGTTTACGTAGTAGCACTCGTAACGGCTATTAAAATTTCTTTTGATTGGAGTACAGAAAAATCAAGATTAGACAAGCTGCAAAAAGAACATTTAAAGACAGAGTTAGATTTGTTAAAATCTCAAATTCAGCCACATTTTTTCTTCAACACACTTAACAATTTATACGCACTTACACTTATAAAATCTGATGATGCATCTGAAGTAATTGTAAAACTATCAGAAATTATGAGATATGTTTTATACGAAGTAAATAGTGATTTCGTATTTATTAAAGATGAATTTAAATATTTAAAAAATTATATTGCTTTAGAAAAACTAAGACATCAAAACTTAAAAGTTACTATTGACTGTATTGATGAAGTAGAGAATATTAAAGTTCCGCCTTTACTCTTTTTTACTTACACAGAAAATAGTTTTAAACACGGAGGCAGCTCTAACAAAGACTTTTATATAAAAATTGTTTTTAAACGAGTTAATGAACATACGCTTAGTTTTAGTATTGAAAACAATTATATTAAAGAAGATCAAAAAAAATTAGAATCTAATGGAATTGGAATTGTAAATTCACAAAGACGTTTAGATTTATTATATAAAAACAATTATGTACTACAAATAAATCAGCTAGACAATATTTACAGTGTATACTTAGAAATACCTATATAAATCCATTCCTCTATGAAAATTAATTGTATTATTATTGATGATGAACCTCTAGCCATTAAGGTTATAGAAAGTCATTTAAAAGATTTTCCCAACATCACTATTTTAAACACTTTTAATAATCCTATTGAAGCATTACCTACTTTAGACGATGAACATGTTGATGTTATTTTTTTAGACATCAATATGGCTAGAATGAATGGTTTAGAGTTTTTAAAAAACGCAAAAATTACCCCTTTTGTTATTATTACCACAGCTTATACAGAATATGCTATTGAAGGGTATGATTTAAACGTGTTAGACTATTTGGTAAAACCCATTCCTTTTCATCGATTTTTAAAATCTATTAATAAATTAACCAATCAAATTTCATTAAAACAAGGTTTACAAGCTGACAACCAAAGTGAAGCTTCTCTCTTTTTAAAGGTTGATAAAAAATTGGTAAAAGTAATGCAAGATGACATTTACTATATAGAGGGCTTAAAAGATTATGTAAAAGTATTTACATCAAAAACATGCCATGTAGTTCACAAATCACTTTCTAGTATTTTAGAAGAATTACCCGACAACAAATTCCTTAGAATTCATAGGTCTTACATTATTGCCATTAACAAGGTTCAATCTATAGAAGGAAACTCTGTTGAAATAAACAGTAAAAGAATTCCTATAGGGAGAATTTACACCTCAACAGCCAAACAAATTATTTTAGGACAGGCTTAATAAAACAAAACCTTCTTGAAAATAAATCAAGAAGGTTTTAAATATTTTAGTGTAGAAACTATTACAAAAAACTTGCAATTTTTTCTGCTACAGCTTTGAACTCAGCTTCGGTTAATTTTTCTTTTTTCCCAAAAGTAGCATCTGCCATTTGGTTTAACGGAATTAAATGTACGTGTACATGTGGTACCTCTAAACCAATTACAGACATCCCCACTCTTTTACAAGGTATTGCCTTTTCTATAGCAGTTGCAATGGTTTTAGAATACTGAAACAATTTTGTGTACAATTCATCATCCAAGTCAAAAACTTTATCTACTTCTTTTTTGGGCACTACTAAAGTATGTCCAACAGCATTTGGGTTGATATCTAAAAACACAAAAAAATCTTCGTTTTCTGCTATTTTGTATGATGGAATTTCTCCTTTAATGATTTTGGTAAAAATGCTCATTTTTAATGGTTTATTGTAAATAATTAATAACTAAACACTCATTACTTTGTACTCAGTACTAAAAAACTACCTAGAAATCTCTACAATTTCAAATTTCATTACCCCATTAGGAGCTTTAATTTCTGCTATTTCTCCTTGTTTATGTCCTAACAATCCTTTTCCTATTGGAGAGTTTACAGATAATTTTCCGTTTCTAATATCCGTTTCAGAATCTGCCACCAACTGATAATTAAACTCCATTCCATTAGCAATATTTTTTAATTTCACTTTAGAATGTATTAATATTTTAGAAGTATCTATTTGCGACTCATCTAAAATACGAGCATTGGCTACAACATTTTTCAATTTAGCTATTTTTAATTCTAATAAAGATTGCTCCTCCTTAGCGGCATGATATTCAGCATTTTCACTCAAATCTCCCTTATCTCTAGCTTCCGCAATTTCATTAGATACTCTAGGACGTTCTGTTTGCTCTAAAAACTCTAACTCCTCTTTTAATTTCTTAAATCCTTCTTCTGAATAGTATGATACTTCACTCATCGTCTTTATATTTTAACAAAAAAATCTCATTACCATTTGGAAATGAGACATACACAAATATATGGAAATAATTGGAAGCTAAAAAATAGCTGTATCTTTACTGCATAATTATTTTAAAGATGATGCCCTTAATTAAAAAAGCAGTTTTATTTAGTTTTTTCTTTACCCTAACCGCATGTGTTAAAAGTAACTTTAACCAACAAAACACTCTTGTTCCTAATGTTAATGTAAACACATATGTAAATCCAAATTATATTAGCCTTGTTGGTCAATTTACTATAGCAAACGGACATGGCTACCAAGGAATTATTGTTTTCAATATTGATGGCAACAACTTTAGAGCTTTTGACTTAGGCTGTCCTTATACAAATCCTAGTGAATGTAATATTCCCATGCAAGTAGATCAAGCCACGGGAGAAATGTCCTGTGCAGGTTGTACCAATGATGATATTACCTTTACTCAATATCAAACAGGAGTCATTATAGATGAAAAAGAATATTATTTAAGAGAATATAATGCATATCTTGAAGGTGGTGTGGTGAGAATCACCAATTTTTAAACAGAAATTACTTCATTATTCGTACTTTTGCGAGCAAATATTATTTCATGGAAAATTATTTTTCTTCTGACTTTAAATTAGGAGTTCTTGGTGGAGGCCAATTAGGACGAATGCTTTTAGCTGAAACCCAAAAATTTGATGTTCATACCTGTATTTTAGACAGTTCTAAAGAGGCTCCTTGTGCACCTTATTGCAACGAGTTTTTTATTGGTAACCTACTAGATTATAACGATGTATATCGTTTTGGTAAAAAAGTAGATGTACTTACCATAGAAATTGAGCACGTTAACATTAAAGCTTTGTACAAACTTGAAGAAGAAGGTGTTAAAGTGTACCCGCAACCACGCGTAATTGAAACCATTCAGCACAAAGGAAAGCAAAAGGATTTTTACAAAGCAAAAAACATCCCTACTTCTCCACATCAACGTTTTAATTCTTTAGCAGAATTAAAAGCAGCCAATTTAACAGAATTCCCTTTTGTATGGAAATCTGCCCAATTTGGATATGATGGAATGGGTGTAAAAATTGTTCGTTCTGTTGATGACATCAACAATTTACCTGATACGGAATGTATTACAGAAGATTTAATTCCTTTTAAAAACGAATTGGCTGTAATAGTTGCTAGAAATGCTAGCGGAAAAGTAAAAACATATCCGGTGGTAGAAATGGAATTTCATCCAGAAGCCAATCAAGTAGAATATGTAATTTGTCCTGCTCGTATTAGCGATGATGTAGCTGCCAAAGCTCGTAGAGTTGCCATGGATGTTGCCAATGCTTTTGAACACGTTGGTTTATTAGCAGTAGAAATGTTTCAAACAGAGAATGACGATATTATTATTAACGAAGTTGCTCCAAGAACACACAATAGTGGACATTATAGCATTGAAGCCTCTCACACCAGTCAGTTTGAACAACATTTACGTACCATTTTAAATTTACCTTTAGGAAATACCGAAAGCAAATTAGCAGGAATTATGGTAAACCTTGTAGGTGCCGAAGGTTACGAAGGAAATGTAGTTTATGAAAACATTACCGATATTTTAAAAATAGACGGTGTTACACCTCATATTTATGGAAAAAAAATAACCAAACCTTTCCGTAAAATGGGACATGTAACCATTGTAAATAAAGACATCAACATTGCTCGTAAAACAGCAGAATTGGTAAAAAACACAGTAAAAGTAATATCAAAATAAGTCAAAAGACAATTCGTAAAAGGTCAAAGGATTTTATCATATAAATCACCTTTTATAATTATAAACAAACAATTCAGTTAAAAGACATAAAGAAAAAAAGGACAAAGACTTTTAGCCTGCAAGCAAATACCTTTTACCTTCTACTCTTTATCCTTTTACTAAAAAATAAAGATAATGAAAGTAGCCATCGTAATGGGATCTGATTCAGATTTACCAGTAATGCAACAAGCCATTGATATTTTAAAAGAATTTGAAATAGAAACTGAAGTAGATATTGTTTCTGCACATAGAACTCCAGAAAAGTTATTCGATTTTTCTACCAACGCACATAAAAGAGGTGTTTCTGTAATTATTGCAGGAGCTGGTGGTGCTGCTCATTTACCAGGAATGGTAGCCAGTATGAGTCCATTACCTGTAATTGGAGTACCAGTAAAATCCAGCAATTCTATTGATGGTTGGGATTCTGTATTGTCTATTTTACAAATGCCTGGTGGGGTTCCTGTAGCAACTGTGGCCTTAAACGGAGCTAAAAATGCAGGAATTTTGGCAGCACAAATTATTGGAGCATCTAACAGCACTGTTTTAGACAGTATTGTTGCTTATAAAGAAGGATTAAAGTCTAAAGTAATAGAAGCTGCAGAAAGAGTAAAAACATCTCAACAAGAAGAATAAAACTTTTTTATAAGTTTACATTTTAACACTGCATCCAAAACAGAATGAAAATAACAGAACGCATTCAACAACCTATTTACCAAGAAATGGCTGCCTTTGAAAATAAATTCAAAGAAGCCATGGCTACAAAAGTACCGTTGTTAAATCGTATTACCCACTACATTGTTCGTAGAAAAGGGAAACAAATGCGACCAATGTTTGTGTTTTTGGTAGCTAAAATGGTTTCTAACGGACTTTTTGATGAACGAACTTATAGAGGAGCTGCTGTTATTGAATTAATTCATACCGCAACTTTGGTACACGATGATGTGGTAGATGACAGTAATAAACGTAGAGGATTCTTTTCTATAAACGCTCTTTGGAAAAATAAAATTGCTGTTTTAGTAGGTGATTTTTTACTTTCTAAAGGATTGTTATTAAGCATAGACAATGATGATTTTGACATTCTAAAACTCATTTCTATCGCGGTGCGAGAAATGAGCGAGGGAGAACTTTTACAAATAGAAAAAGCCAGACGTTTAGATATTACTGAAGATGTTTATTTTGAAATCATCAGACAAAAAACAGCTACTTTAATTGCTGCTTGTTGTGGAATTGGAGCTGCATCTGTAGGAGCAAGTAAAGAAGAGGTTGATAAAATGCGTTTGTTTGGAGAGTACATTGGTATTGCTTTTCAAATAAAAGATGATTTGTTTGATTATTCTGAAGAACAAATTGGAAAACCTACAGGAATTGACATTAAAGAACAAAAAATGACCTTGCCTTTAATTTATACCCTAAACAACTGTAGCGATAAAGAACGTAAATGGGTTATTAACTCTGTTAAAAATCATAATACCGATAAAAAGAGAGTTAAAGAAGTTATTCAGTTTGTAAAAGACAATGGTGGCCTAGAGTATACCACCAACAAAATGAACGATTATAAAAACAAAGCCTTAGCTATTTTAAACACTTATCCTGAGTCTGAATACAAAGCATCTTTACTAACCATGATAGATTACGTGGTGGAACGTAAAAAATAAGCTATTTTTTTATCTCTCTTTTTCAAAATCGTTTTTTGACAAATAGTTCACTAAATTAGTTCTACACTCGTTTGTTAATTAATGAAAGTATTCAAATTTATTTTCTTCTATCTCCTATGCTATAGCTCTTTTGGGCAAATAGTTAACAAAAACCGTGTGACCAAAAATATTACTACTAGTCAAGATACCGTTACGCTAGAAAATGTTGCTATTAGTCCTATAAATTTTGAAGTAAAAGACACCGATGGAAATATTATTCCATCAACCCAATACTATTTTAATCCACAAAAAGGACAGCTTTATTTTTATAATAAAACACCTCAACAACTAAAAGTTAGCTACTTTAATTATCCATCGTTTTTAACACAAACTTATAGTCCGTTTGATAAAAATTTAATTATTCCAAAAGCCACACCTTCGGCAAGCACCTTTTCTTTAGGTAAAAGCTTTAATAAAAACGATTTTTTTGGAGATTTAAATACTTATGGTAACATCACTAGAGGAATTACCGTTGGTAACAACCAAGGTTCCGTATTAAACTCAGGATTAGATTTACAGATTACAGGAAATTTATCTGAAAATTTAAAAATTAGAGCCAGTATTAAAGACTCTAACATTCCTATTCAAGAAAATGGAGTATCGCAAAGAATTAATGAATTTGACAGGGTTTTTATTGAACTTTTTACAGATACTTGGAATATAAAAGCAGGAGATGTTGATTTACAAAACAAAGACAGTTACTTCTTAAATTTTACCAAAAAAATTAATGGTGCTAAACTTGATGTTACTTTAGATGACGGAGAACAAAAAACATTTATCACCGCTTCTGGAGCTTTGGTTAAAGGAAAATTTACTACACAAAACATTAGTGCTGTAGAAGGAAATCAAGGCCCTTATAAATTGTACGGAAGTAACGGAGAACAGAATATTGTGGTAATTTCTGGTAGCGAAGTTATTTACGTAAACGGAATTACTTTAAAAAGAGGCGAACAACACGATTATACTATTGATTACAACACTGCTGAAATTACCTTTACCCCTACTTTCCCCATCAATTCCTCGCAAAGAATTATTATTGATTTTCAATATAATGATAGAAATTACAACCGTTTTGTCACCCATGACGGAGTCACTTATCAAAATGAAAAGTTTAGTATTGGAACATATTTTTACAATGAAAACGATGTTAAAAACCAACCATTACAGCAAAACTTAAGCGATGAACAAAAATTAGTTTTACAACAAGCAGGAAACAATCCATCGCAAATGATTACTAATAGTGCAGTAGCTACTGACTATGATGAAAACAGAATTCAATACTTGAAAAACAATGCTGGGAATTTTGAATTTAGCACTCATAAAAACGAAAATTTATTTAGCGTTCAGTTTAGTTATGTAGGAACTAACAATGGAGATTATGCCATTAGTAAAACCACCGCTACAGGAACGATCTATGAGTATGTGGGGACAAATTTAGGAGATTATTCTCCCGTAACCTTGTTAATTGCTCCTACCAAACTACAAATGGCTGTGGTAAATGCGGGCTATCAAATCAACAAAAAATCTTTTATCAATTCTGAGGTTGCTTATAGTAATAACGATCGTAATTTATTTTCATCAAAAGACGACAACCAAAACCACGGATTGGCTACTACCTTAACTTGGCAACAACAAATAAGCAATGGAGATTGGAACACCAACAATTTATTGGATTTAGATTTTGTGCAAAAAAACTTTAACAATGTAGAAGGTTTGTATAATGCTGAATTTAACAGAGATTGGAATATTGATGTGAATTTAACACCTAACTTTTTAGGAAATCAAACCTATATTAGAAACACTTTAGTTACACAAAAAAACAATCAACATAAAATCACTTTAAATATTGATTATTTAAAATTAGGAAACGCTTTTAAAGGATACAAAACTGGATTAAACACTTACAATACTTTTGGAAAAGCCATTTTAAACACTCAAAATAGTTATTTAAAAAGCAGTAATAATAGTGAACAAGGATATTTTATTAGAAATATCTCTACGTTAAAATACCAACTTAAAAAAGCATGGATAACTGGTTTATTTAATTTTGAAGACAATCAACAAGAAAACACCCAAACAAATACTTTAAACCTAAACAATCAAAAGCTGATTAAAACAGGATTGGTTCTTGGAGTTGGAGATTCTACCAAAGTCTATTCTAAATTTGGTTTTGATATTACACAAATAGACAGTGTAAGAGCAAACCAGGCTGTAAAAGTTCAAAATGCAAAAAATTACTCCATAGAGAACCAATGGATTAAAACAGAACAAACCTCATTAAAAACGTTTATCAACTACCGAAAAGTAAAACATTTTTACACAGATGACATTGATGTTTTTAACGGACGAGCACAATATACTCAACAATTCTTTAAAAACATTTTACGTTGGGCAACCGTTTACGAAACTACCTCAGGGAGTACCCCACAACAAAACTTTACCTATATAGAAGTAGAACCAGGACAAGGATATTACACTTATTTAGGTGATTTAAACAACAACAGAATTAAAGATTTTGATGAGTTTGAAGTGGCACAATTTGCAGATCAAGCCAATTATTTACGAGTAGTATTGCCAAACATTAACAGAGTAGCTACACAAAAGGCAAAACTGAGTCAATCTGTATTTATCAATTTTATTCAGTTTAAGAACAATACTTCAAAATGGCTAAAAGCTCTATCTCACTTTTCTAATCAGTCTAGTATTTTAATCAATAAAGACCAGTTAAAAGATGGTGAAAAATTTAACATCAACCCTTTTGACATCAAAAACAATGATGTAATTGGTTTGCAACAAAACATGAGAACCAGCTTCTTTTTTAACAGAGGATTACAGCATTTTAGTACTACTTATACGTTTCAAAACAACAAAAACACCCAAAACATTAGTAGTGATTTTCAAACCGCTAGTCAAAACATGCACGAAATTAATTTTCAACACAATATTTTAGACTCATGGATTATTGCCACTACAGCCAACACAAAAATAAACAACAACACCAGCACAAGCTTTAGTAGTAGAAATTTTAACATTCTTTCTAAAGAAATTAACCCATCAATTAGTTTTTTAAAAGATGAATTTTCTACCATAGAAACCCAATATACTTATAGAGATGAGTATAATAATTTAGGTTTAGAATCGTTAAAAAGTCATGATTTTGGCTTAGAATACAACTACAACAACGCTAGTAAAGGATCTGTAATAGCAAACGTTAATATTATTGAAAACAATTATGTAGGACCTTTAAACACACCTGCATCATATAGAATTTTAGAAGGTTTACAACCCAATAGAAACTATACCTGGTCTTTAATTGTACAAAAAAAACTAACCCAATTATTAGACCTAAGTTTAAGCTATAATGGAAGAAAAAACACAACTAGTAATACCATTCACACTGGTAGTGTACAATTAAGAGCTAACTTTTAGTTGTAATTAGGCGACTTCATAAAAATGACCTATTTTTGAACAATAAAATATTACCCATGAAAAAAGTATTTTTTTTACTTGCCTTGATAAGCACTATTTCTATTTCTGCTCAGAATAATGAAGTTAAAGTAGATATTTTAGATATTCTTTTATTAAGAACTTTAGATGTTTCTTATGAAAACCAATTAAATGACGAAGCCTCTGTTGGGGTATCAGTTTTTATTAATTTTGAACCTAAAAAAAATAATTTCAGATATAATGAAGATTTTCAAATCACCCCATATTTTCGTCAATTTTTAACAGATACTGGAGGATTTGATATATTTGGAGAGTTATTTGGAACCTTAAACTTTGCCGAAACCAAAGAAGATGAATTTGGAGAGACCAAAAACTACTCAGACTTTGCCTTAGGATTAGGAGCAGGAGCTAAACATGTATCAAGAAATGGATATATTTTTGAACTCAATGCAGGTGTTGGTAGAAACCTATTCAACTCTAGTGTATCAAGAGAATTTGTTCCTAGATTTGGGATAAGCGTAGGTAAACAATTCTAACAAAAATGAACCGATTCCGTAAGCAATATGCTATTTCTGATTATCCTTCTATCACTAAAGAATTTATAAAGTGGTTGGGGTTCTCTTTAGTGATTGGTACGTTGGTAGGAATTGCCTCTGCCGCTTTATTGGTTTCTTTAAACTGGGCTACCAACTATAGAGAAGCTCACAAAACAATTATATGGTTATTACCCATTGGAGGACTTTTAATAGGACTTTTATATCATTATTACGGACAATCGGTAGCCAAGGGAAACAATCAGTTATTAGAAGAGTTAAACACACCTAAAGATATTATTCCTTTTAAAATGGCTCCACTTATTTTTTTAGGAACCGTTGGCTCACATTTGTTTGGGGCTTCTGTAGGTCGAGAAGGAACTGCAGTACAAATTGGTGGAGCTATTGCCGATCAATTCTCTGGATGGTTTCACATGAACAAACACGACAGAAGAATTATTATACTAATGGGAATTAGCAGTGGTTTTGCCGGACTTTTTGGTACACCATTAGCTGGAGCTGTATTTGCTTTAGAGGTTTTATTCATTGGAAAAATAAAATACAATGCTATTTTACCTTGTTTATTAGTTGCCGTGATCTCTAATTATGTTTCTAGAGAGGTTTCGCACTATTTACAGGTACCACATACACATTATCATATTGATATGGTTCCTAAATTAAATTCTTTAAACTTTTTTTGGAGCATTTTTGCAGGAGTCTTATTTGGAATTGTAAGCACTTTTTTTTCTAAAGGGGTAAAATTCTTTAGTCAATTTTCAAAATACATTCAATATCCTCCACTACGTCCTGTTGTAGGAGGAGTTATTATTTCAATTTTAGTTTATTTTATTGGTACAAAATATATAGGACTAGGAATTCCTACTATTTTAGAAGCTTTTAACAACAACATGAATAGCTACGATTTTGCTATAAAATTATTGTTAACTACTTTTTGTATTGCCTTTGGTTTTAAAGGAGGGGAAGTTACTCCATTGTTTTTTATTGGGGCTACTTTGGGTAGTGCTCTTTCTGTGTTTGTACCTTTACCCATAGGTTTATTAGCAGGAATGGGATTTGTGGCTGTTTTTTCAGGAGCTACCAACACACCTATAGCCTGTACTTTAATGGGTATTGAGTTATTTGGTGCAGAAGGTGGTGTTTATATTGCTATTGCTTGTGTAACTGCTTATATCTTTTCTGGACATACAGGAATCTACACCTCTCAAATAGTTGGGGTTTCTAAATCTGACAAATATTCAAAGGAAGAAGGTGCCAAAATCAATGAAATTCATAGACAATAACACCTTGCTAAATTTTTTAAATTTTTTCTAAAACTATTTGCTCTTTATTTTTAGCAACCAACTCTGTATACATTTGTTTTAATTCATGATATTGATCTGGTAAAATCATATGAGTATTAAAGTTTTTAACAGTCATTAACACTATTTTATTACCCATTTGTTGAATTAAATATTTATAACTTCCAACATCATTTGACATTTTAGCATATAGTCCTTTGGGCAAAGATGTTACTTTGTAGCCTTTTGGTATATTAAGAGTAATAGATTTCATTTCAGCATAAGGAGCAACCAAATCAACCGGATATTTTCTTTTTTCTAAGGTAAATGGATTATTAGTCTCTTTAAAAAACACCATTGGATTGATGTATTTTTTACCATTAATAGTTTCACAAAAATTAGTTCCCTCTACCTCTGCATTAAACAGAACAGGCTGAGATAAATTGTATTTATTTTTAATATTATGAGACAGCAAATTTACGTGATATTTACCTTGAATTTTTTCTTTAAACTTTTCCTCACTTAAGTTATTATACTCTTTTCTAAATTCAAAAGCTTCTCTGTCTGTTAGCTTGCTCTGAAGCATTCCTTTAACATTAAAATCTTCATCAAATGTTACTTCTAACATGTAACTTTCTTGTGATTTTTTAGCCTTTGATAAAGGAACACTATATGTTTTTCCTCTACTATACAATAATCTACCTTGCCAATTTAATGCCCTTGATGGCAAAAAATTAATTGCATGATAAGGATGACTGGCATCGAGCAAAATTCGTTGTCCATTTTGACTTTCTACAGCAGCAATAACATAATTAAGCCCATCTAAAGTAGGAAACAAAGGGGTTCCATGACTTTTAGTACTAGATAGTAAAGGATTTGCATTTATCCCTGCCTCTCTTAACATTGCTACTAAAATTAGGTTGATATCCGCTATACTTCCCGTTCCTTTTTTATAAGCATCTTGTACTCCTTCGTGAGCAAAAATTCCCGTATAACTATCCCAAGTAACTTTAGATTTTACTAAGTTAAAAACGGCATTTACAATTTCTATTTCTGATTCTTTACCTGCAATGGCATTCTTTAAATCTTCGGAGAAATAAGAATGTTTTTTTAACTGAGCTCCAAAACCATTGTATTCATATAATTTTTCACAAACAGACTCCCAAGATGTTGTGTAATTCTCTATAATACTATTAGGAAAATCTACATAAGCTAGTTCATAACCAACCGTACCTACATAATCTTTATAACTTGCCGTAAAAGGTTCATCATTTTTTAAAGCTAAAATATTTTCACCTTCAAAAACAGTTTCTTCTTCTCTAAAATCTACACTTGATTGATTAGTTCCTGCTCCAAATAAAATTCTATTATACTTGTTTTCTACCCTAGGATTAAGTGACATATAACCTCTAGAACTTTTTTTAAATCCAAAATACTCTGGAATTCTAGTACTGTGATAAATAAATTTGATAGGGATTTCTTCTTGAATTTTAAAATCATCAATATCGTAAAAAACAGATCTTAACTCATAAGACAATTCTATAACACTTCCTTTTTTAACATTTGGAAAAGCAATTTTTTTGTAGCTATAATATTCGTTATTTTCATCTGTATAAATTTCTTTTCTTTCTACATCAGTTTCTTCAATTTTACCGTTTTCTAAATTATAGGTAGTTGCTTTAATTCTACTTAACTTATCTTCTGTACGGTTACTCTTGGCATAAAACTTTATAGATTGATCCCCATACTTAAATCCTTCTTCGTTGTATATTTTTATAATATTATGGACTTTTACTACTTTTAAAAATCCTTTTTCTTTATCATATTCAAAACTTACATCTTTGTATTTATGTAAAAAAGCAGCTTCTGCAATAGAGTCTACCGAACATACAGACTCTTTTAGTTCTTGTTTTGTAATTTTTCCAAACCTACGTTCTTGTGCATTTGTCTTTATTAGACTAAAGATTGTTAGTGTTAGCAATAATAGTTTTTTCATCTTTCCTTTTTAGTACAATTTTTAAATTATCATATTTTTTAATCTCTTCAATAAAATCGCAATAAGCATTAAATTCTTCTTTTGGATACTCTCCTTCTTTTAAATAAAATGATCTTATATACTTTAAATTTTGTTCATCAACTTTTAATACAGACACTTTGTATGTTCCAAATTTGGTATCAATTACTTTATTGTTTGGAACAGCATCAGCAATAAAATTTTGAGGAAGTTTAAGCAACATCGTATCAACATCTATAAAACCTCTACTAAGTTCAAAAGGATGTTTTCTGTTTTTAGTAGCTTTAGGAAACTGTCTAAATTTGTTAAAAATATTCATTCTTAACATCATTTCTTTTCCCATAAAAGGAGCATATCTCTCAATATCTACCTTTAATTTTTCTGTAAAGGCAATACTATCTTTATTATTGATAAACTCATAATTGATTATTGAAAGATTGTTGTTATAACTCCACCTCCCTAATTTATAATACCTATCAATATCTTTTTCCGACCACAAATTATAATGGTATTTATCATTATACTGAATTCCTTTAGATACAATATTTAAGTCTGCACTTATGTTTCCCAAACTATCTAGCTCTACAATTATACTAGACATTTGTGAACTATTGATATCCGAATATTTTGGAGTGTGTTTAATAATTCCTCCTTCTTTTTCTAACACAAGTACATCTCTATCATCGGTAAAACTTCCTAAAAACCCAAATGGAATGGTTTGGTCTGTACATTCTAACCAAACATCTTGTCCATTATTAATTTTTGGAATGTTTAAAATCATATGATCTCCTTGAATTCTAGTAAATTCTTTATCAAAATCTCTTTTTCCTTGGGAATATACCAGCACCCAATTAGATTCTATTCCCACAACATCTAACAATGCTTTTGTGTAGTTAGTTAACCCTTTACAATCTCCATAACCCAATCTATCTACATCACTTGCGGGAGCAGGTTGCCAGCCACCAACACCAATAGCCACATTTACATATCTGGTTCTGTTTTGCATAAACTCATAAACCAACTTTGCTTTTTTTAATGGATTGGTTTCATTTTTTAGTACATTTTTAATGCTTTTTTTTGTGGCATCACTTAATTCTATTTGAGACTGGTAAAGATCTTTCCTTAACCATTTTCCAAACTGATACCAATCAGAAATTCCTGTAGCAATATATTCTTTTAAAGAAAAGGAGGTTAAACCAACTGTAACACTCGGAAAAGTTTTATTAAAACTAGGCTCGTAACTTTCTCTTTTATTAGCTGTTTTATTTTCTAATAAATAATGAATAGTACTACCTTGAGACAGGTCCTTAATTTGACCGCTCTTTAAGTTTTTTTCCTTTTTTAGCAATTTAATATTCTCAGGATTGTTAATAATGTATTCGCTTTTTTCAACACTTACATTATATCCTTCTACAGGATGCCAGCTAGGAATAAAAGCTGTGGTTTTGGTTTTAAACTCGCAATTAAATTCTAAGGTGTATGGATATCTTCTTGGTGTAAAGTCTAAAAACTTTATTCTATCATCAGAATAAAAAGTTGAACCAGACACAGCACTTCTATCTTTAAATTGCTTTTTAGAATATTTTCTGGTTTCCATTCCAAAAGCATTATATTCTACAGCAGAAATGTTAACTATTTTAGAATCATCATCATAGTGCTCAAAAAAGTCTATATGTTTATTTCCATCAGTATTAAATACAGTGACCGCCTTAGTATAAGTAATTACCATGCTTTTTTCACTTTTGATGAGTATATCATATTTAGAAATACGAACAACGGCATCGGCATTTTTTTTCAACTCTTTTGGAATAGCAGTAATTGAATACTCTTTTTTTTGACCAAATAGTAGTATTGGCATACACCATAATAGTGTAAACATTATATTTTTCAAGTTCATAGCATTGAATGAGCCGTCAATATAATTTTTTTTATCAAAAAAAGAATCCTGTTTTTTTATTTTTTAAACTGGTTTTTTATAACCTCAATAACTTTTTTGTCTTGAGGTGTAAAGGTTTTGTGTTTATTCCTTATAGTTCTTTCGGTTACATGCCATTTCCATAAAAAACCTCCCGCAAACCAATTTTCATCATAAAAACTTTTATAAAAAGCTTTATATGCATTTGCTTGTGCTTGCTCGTTTACAGAATATTTTCCATTACTACCCCAAGTTTCTTTAGTATTAAAATCTGTACTCTCAAAACCATATTCGGTAAATAAAATAGGTTTGTTGGTTTTACCACTCAGTTCGTATAAACTTTGCTTTATGGGTTTCCATGCCTTCACTAACTCAACCACTGTAGGCTCTTTTTTATTTGATAAAGGGTAATAGGCATCTACACCTATAAAATCTAAATCTTGCCAAAAATTTACAGTTTGTACATTATCCCAATTTGCAGCATACGTAATTTTGCCCTTGTAAACTTGTTTTACTTTACTTATAAGTTCTTTAAAAAACAAAGGTCTTTTAACCGTAACTTGTTTTAACTCTGTTCCTACACAAAACAAATCTACATTTTGCTCTGCTGCTATTTTAGCATAACTTAAAATATAAGCTGTGTAATCTTGTTCCCATACTTGCCAATCTTTTTGGTTGTTTAAAGTAAAATCACCAATCCAGCTTTTTCTATACCAAACATGCGGTTTTATAAATACTTTTAATTGCTTCTCTTTGGCTAGTTTAATGAGTTCTAGAACCCCTTCTGGTTTTTCTCCCCACCATTGTCGGTGTTCATTAAAATGTACATTTGGACTATTATCATTACAAAAAGCAAAAGGAATAATAGCTACCCAATTGGCATTAATTTGCGTTACACTAGATAAAGAAATATTTTCTACCCGTTTTGGCGGAGAAACTAAGCTAACTCCATTTATTTTTGATTGAGAGCAAGACACAAAAACGAATAATACAAAAACGACAAACAGATGTTTTTTAAAAAATTTCATTTATTATTCTGTATTCTTATTCAACTCTAACTCTTTGTCAAAAGGACTTTTTAACAAGTTTTTAAAATCATTACATTTTTCTTTGTCCATATTAACATCTACTCCGTATATAATTTTAGAAGCATCCTTTTTCATAAAGGTAGAAAAAATTCTATCCCAAACACTTAATACATCACCATAATTACTATCTGTATAAGGCAATTCATAATGATGATGAACTTGATGCGTGTTAGGAGTAACAAACAAAACAGATACTATATTATTTACATTCTCTGGAAGTTTTAAAGTAATATGAGAAATTAAATTAATAGCACTTTGAATAAATTGCCTTATAATTAAAATAGCTGGCGATACCCCAACAATTAAAATCATGAGCACTGTATAAACCAACCTAACAACTGTTTCTCCCGGATGTTCACGCACAGTAGTTGTTATATCTAAATCTCTATCACTATGATGTACTTGATGAAACCTCCAAAAAAAAGGAACTCTATGCATCATTCTATGATAAACATATTCAAAAAAATCTAAAATTATAAATGCAACAATAAAGCTTGGTAAAAAGCTCATTTTAAAAGGTAAAAAGTGCAAAAGCCCCCAATTATAAGCTTCTGTCCAGCTAGCAATAGTAAATATCCCTAAAGAAAAAAGAATTTGTATGGGTAACACAAACAGTAAAAACTTAACATTTAACAGACTGTGTAATAATTTTATTTTAACATTCTTTTTATCTAAAACCAATTCTAAGACCCAAAAAACTACTAAAACACTAGCATAAACTAAAAATTGATTTGAAAACACATGATCCATAAACGAAGAATACTTTTTTATTATTTCTCTATATAAATATCTAACGACTTAAAAACCCCATTATTTAGAGCAACCAAAAAAGTTAACATTTTTTAATCCTTTAAATTAAGAAAAACATTTCTTGAGGCAAAAATTAGCACAAACAACACACTTATTTATACTGAAATATGTTATCACAAAAACCTTACCTATATTTGTTTTAAAATTTAAACAATGATTTTTACAGACACTCACACCCATTTAAATAGCGAACAATTTGATGACGATAGAAATGAAATGATAAATCGTGCTATTAAAGCAGGTGTAAAACGTTTGTTTGTTCCTTCTGTAGATTCAAACTACACACAAAGTATGTTTGATGTAGCCGAAAAATTTCCCAACAATATACATTTAATGATGGGAGTTCATCCTACACATATTAAAGAAAACTACAAAGAAGAACTAACAATTGCTCGTGAATGGTTAGAAACAGGAAAATTTGTAGCTGTAGGAGAAATTGGAATTGATTTGTATTGGGATGATACTTATATTAACCAACAAAAAGAAGCTTTTAAAACCCAAGTTCAATGGGCAAAAGAATTAGGATTGCCTATTAACATCCATTGTAGAAATGCTTTTAAAGAAGTCTTTGAAGTCTTAGAAGAAGAAAAATCAGACAAATTATTTGGTGTTTTTCATTGCTTTACAGGAACTCTAGAAGATGCCCAAAAAGCCATTAGTTATAATTTAAAATTAGGTATTGGTGGAGTAGCCACTTTTAAAAACGGAAAAATTGATAAATTTTTAGCCCAAATTCCTTTAAAAGATATTGTGTTAGAAACCGATGCTCCATATTTAGCTCCAACTCCTTTTAGAGGCAAAAGAAACGAATCGGTATATGTAATTAATGTGGCCGAAAAACTAGCTACTATATATGGAAAAACATTAGAGGAAATTGCTCAAATTACCACACAAAACAGCGTTGATATTTTTGGTGTATAATTACTTTAACACTTTTTCATATGCTTCTCGTGGACTGTATCTAAAATAAACTTTACCACAATGGGAATATCCTAATTTTTTAAAGATAGACAACATGGCCATATTGTCAAAATTAGTATCTGCTTTAATACTATAAATATGATGTTGCAAAGCATACTCCTCAATAAAACACATCATTTTTTTAGCCAATCCTTTTCCTAAATGATTTTCTGAAATAGCCACACGATGAAACACTACAAAACGATCCTCTGTTAACCACTTACCCTCAATATTCTTATATTCTGGTTCATCATTTATTAAAATAGCTACATAACCCACAATTATTTCATCTTCAATTAAAACAAAAGCAACTTCCTTTTCAATATCATTTTTAATGACCTCAGGATTTGGATACCCATCTTGCCATTGATTACTTCTTTCTAGCTTTCTTCTTTCTATAGCTTGTTCTAAAATTTCCCAAATAGAATTTACATCAAGTAAAACAGCTTTTCTAACATGGATATTCATAAATAAGTTCTGTTTTAATTATAATACAAAAGTCTTTGATACGGCATTGTATTTAGGAACTATACTATATAAATCTTTCTGAACGCAAAAAGCTATATTTTCTTGTTTATTTAGCTTTTTTAATCGGAAAGCATGTTCACAATTTTCTAATTTTTCTTTATAATTTAAAGCATATTTTAAGAAATAACTCTTAGCAATATCTGCACTATCTGTATTGCAATATTCTTTAGGCAAACTAGCCAGTACCGCCCCGGCAAACATAAAGTCTTCTGTACTCATTTTTCCTTTCCAACCTGCACAAACCAACAAAACATCTAATTCTGATTGATTTATATATTCACTAATAGCTGTTAAATTAGCAAAAGTTCCAATGATAATTTCTTTGGCTTTTAAAGACATATCCACTGCTTTGGTTCCATTAGTTGTAGAAATAGCAAAATTACGGTTGGCATATTTTCCATCTAAAAAAGTTAATGGAGAATTGTCTACATCCATCCCTTTTTCTTTTATTCCATTTCTCTCGCCTCCTACCAAATATCCTTGCTCTTTTAATGCAACGGCTTGCTCTACTTCCAAACAAGTTTTAACTTCTTTAACTCCATTTGCCATAGCAGTAACAATGGTAGTCGTTGCTCTAAAAACATCTATAATTACTACTAATTTCTCTGCTACCTCATAATTCTGAGTAAGCTCTGGAGCAACTACAACTTCTATCTTTTTCATAAACATAAAGTAATTAAAAATCCCCTTTGAAAAATATCAAAGGGGATTTTATATATTTTAGGGTTTTAATCTTAAATATTTGCTTTAAAGAATTCACGATTCATACGAGCAATGTTGTCTAAAGAAATTCCTTTAGGACATTCAACCTCACAAGCTCCAGTGTTGGTACAGTTACCAAAACCTTCAGCATCCATTTGTGCAACCATGTTACGTACACGGTCTGCAGCTTCAACCTGACCTTGAGGTAGTAATGCATATTGAGAAACTTTTGCTCCAACAAATAACATGGCAGATGAGTTTTTACAAGTAGCCACACAAGCACCACATCCAATACAAGTTGCAGCATCCATTGCTTCATCAGCAGCATGCTTAGAAATAGGCAACGAGTTTGCATCTTGTGTATTACCAGAAGTGTTTACAGAGATAAACCCTCCTTGGTGTTGAATTCTATCAAAAGCTCCACGATCTACCACTAAATCTTTAATTACAGGGAATGCTTTAGCACGGAAAGGCTCTATATAAATAGTATCTCCATCTTTAAACTTTCTCATGTGTAACTGACATGTAGTAATTCCTCTATCTGGTCCATGTGCCTCTCCGTTAATAAACAAAGAACACATTCCACAAATTCCTTCTCTACAGTCGTGATCAAAAGCTACAGGTTCACCACCTTCGTTAATAATTTGTTCGTTTAATACGTCTAACATTTCTAAGAAAGACATATCTGGAGACACATTGCTAATGCTGTAGTCTACCATTTTACCTGCATCATTGGCTCCATTTTGTCGCCAGATTTTAAGTTTTAAATTCATATCCATGGTCTTTCTTATTTATATGATCTTGTTTTTAACTCAATATCGTTAAACTCTAATTGTTCTTTGTGTAACTCTGCATCAGCAGGTTCTCCTTTGTATTCCCATGCAGAAACAAAAGCAAAGTTTACATCATCACGTTTTGCTTCTCCTTCTTGTGGCCCTTCAGTTTCAGCAGATTCTTCACGGAAGTGACCTCCACATGATTCTTCTCTTACCAAGGCATCTTTAGCAAACAACTCTCCTAACTCTAAGAAATCTGCTACACGTCCAGCTTTTGCTAATTCTTCGTTATAAGTATCAGCAGATCCTGGTACTTTAACTTCTTTCCAAAACTCCTCACGTAAAGCTTTAATTTCAGTCATTGCCTCTGTTAAACCTTTAGCATTACGAGCCATTCCTACTTTATCCCACATAATTTTACCTAAACGTTTGTGGAAATGATCAACAGATTTTGATCCATTGTTATTTACAAAGAAGTCTAATTTTTCTTTAACCTCTTTTTCTGCTTGATCAAACTCAGGTAAATCCGTAGAAATTCTACCTGTTCTAATATCTTTTGATAAGTAATCACCAATAGTGTATGGTAATACAAAATAACCATCAGCTAACCCTTGCATTAATGCAGAAGCTCCTAAACGGTTAGCTCCGTGATCTGAGAAGTTAGCCTCTCCAATACAGTAACATCCAGGAATGGTTGTCATTAAGTTATAATCAACCCAAACACCTCCCATAGTATAATGTACTGCTGGGTAAATCATCATTGGTGTATTGTACGGATCTTCATCTACAATTTTATCATACATTTGGAATAAGTTACCGTATTTAGCTTTTACGATTTCCTTTCCTAATTTATCTACTTTTTCTGCACTAGGATTGTGGTCTCCTTGAATTAAAGCTTGTTCTTTTCCGTAACGAACAATAGCAGCAGCAAAATCTAAATAAACAGCTTCACCAGTTGCATTTACTCCAAAACCAGCATCACAACGTTCTTTTGCAGCTCTCGATGCAACATCACGAGGTACTAAGTTACCAAAAGCAGGATATCTTCTTTCTAAGTAGTAATCTCTTTCTTCTTCTGATAAATCAGTAGGTTTTTTCTTCCCTTCTCTAATGGCTTGCGCATCTTCTAATTTTGCAGGCACCCAAATACGTCCATCGTTACGTAAAGATTCAGACATCAATGTTAATTTAGACTGATGATCTCCAGAAACAGGAATACATGTTGGGTGAATTTGTGTATAACAAGGATTTGCAAAATACGCTCCTTTTTTATGGATTTTCCATGCAGCAGAAACGTTAGAACCCATTGCATTTGTTGATAAGAAGAATACGTTTCCGTAACCTCCAGAAGCAATTACAACAGCGTGAGCAGAATGTCTTTCAACCTCTCCTGTAACCAAGTTACGTGTAATAATTCCTCTTGCTTTTCCATCAACCAATACCACATCCATCATTTCATGACGATTGTACATTTGTATTTTTCCACGACCAATTTGACGGTTCATTGCAGAATATGCTCCTAACAATAATTGTTGTCCTGTTTGTCCTTTAGCGTAAAAAGTACGAGATACTAATACCCCTCCAAAAGAACGATTATCTAACAAACCTCCATAATCACGTGCAAAAGGTACTCCTTGAGCCACACATTGGTCAATAATATTTGCCGATACTTCTGCCAAACGATATACGTTTGCTTCACGAGCACGGTAATCTCCTCCTTTTACAGTATCGTAAAATAATCTGTAAGTAGAATCTCCATCTCCTTGGTAATTTTTTGCTGCGTTAATTCCCCCTTGAGCTGCAATTGAGTGGGCTCTACGAGGTGAATCTTGATAAGCGAAAGCTTTTACATTGTATCCTAACTCAGCCAAAGTTGCAGCAGCAGAACCTCCTGCCAAACCTGTTCCCACCACAATAACATCTATGTTACGTTTGTTTGCCGGGTTTACTAAGTCAATATGATTTTTATAATTAGTCCATTTATCAGCGATAGGACCTTTAGGTACTTTAGAATCTAATGCCATAATTTAATGTCTTAATGTTGATTGAAATGGTGAAACAAAGCAATAATGATAAATCCTACAGGAATACCAATTGCATAAATTTTTGATACAGTCTCTAATTTAGCAGCACGTTTAGCACTCATTCCGCTAGATTGGAATGCAGACTTAAACCCATGTAATAAGTGTAATGCTAAAAATGCAAATGCTGCTACATAAGCTCCAGTTCTTATAGGACTGTGAAACTTGTGTACCAACTCACCATAATATCTGTTAGGGTCTGTTGGCAAATGAGCAATGTACTTGTGGTTGATTTCTGGAAACCAAAAATCAATAAAGTGCAATACAATAAAAGCCAAAATTGCCAAACCAGAATAAATCATGTTTCTACTTACCCAAGTAGAATTGGCAGCACCATTGTTTTTTACGTATTTAACACTACGTGCAGCTTTGTTTCTAGCTTCTAGAACAAACCCCATTACGAAGTGAAAAACAACTCCAAAAATTAATACCGGTTGTAGCGCAAACTGAACTGCTGGGTTGGTTCCCATAAAATGAGACAACTCATTAAAAACATCTGCACTAAAAATTGATGTTAAGTTAATTGCAAAATGTTGCAATAAAAAAAACATTAAAAAGAAAGCAGAAGCAGCCATTGCTACTTTCCTTCCTATCGAAGAAGATAAAACTCCACTCATTAGTTTTAAAATTAATTTGTTAATAACCGTAGGCAAATTTAAGTGATTTGATTTAGTATTATGTGATATTCACATATTTCATCCTTTATTTAGATAGATTACAAGCAAAAATTTAAAGAATTATCAAATCTCTATTTTTGATTAAAAATTTTAACAGCAAAAAAATCAATTTCTACGTATTTATTTACCTTTTGTGTTCCTTTAAATAATTTGATGGTGCACAGCCCTTGATTAACTTAAATTGCCTATTAAAGTTAGACAAGTTATTAAAACCACTCTCAAAACAAATATCTATAATAGCATATTTATTATCTAAAATTAATTTACATGCATAATTAACACGTAGTTCATTTACGTATTTAATAAAGTTTTTTCCATGGGCTTTTTTAAAGTATCTACTAAATGCCGAAGCATTCATACAAGCAACTTCAGCAACCCTTTCTAAAGAAATATCGGTATTAAAATGATTATAGATATACTCATAAACCTCCTCTAGCTTTTTAAGTTTATTATCAGAAAAACTTTGTACAAAACCTTCACTAGATAAAATTGTAATGGCATCCCACTTGGCTAAAAGATTTAATATTTTTAATAATTCAATTACTCTACTAAATCCTGAAAATCTTGTTAACGATTGAATTTTTCTATTGATTAAAGAAGTATCTCCTTTAAAAACAATCCCTCTTCTGGCTTTTATAAACAGGTTTTTAATCTCAACCATTTCTGGCTGGTTTAAAAAATCATCTCCTAAAAAATCTTCGGTAAAATGAACCACAGAGGCTTCTGCAATCAACTCGTTTTCTTCTACAAAATACTCCTCGCTATTTACCCACATATGAGGTAAGTTTTTTCCCAACAGTACTAAATTTCCTTCTGAAAATTTTCCTATATAATCTCCTGCAAATAAAGTTCCATTACTATAACTAATAAAATCTAGCTCTAGCTCTTTATGAAAATGCCATACTTTTAGAAAATGATTTTCTTTTTTTGTTTGAACGTTAAAACTACTGTGGGCTGGGGTTCTGTCGAGGTATTTTGGTTTCAAAGTGATATTTTTTTATTAAACTTAACAAATATGTTTTCAAAAACAAAACAAAAGCAAAAAAAGTATTAATATTTTCAATAAAATTCAACAAACATCAACGTTTCAAACACCTAAACAACAAATAGTTATATCAAATACATCGTTTAATTATCCTATAAAACATATAAATTAGATAAAAATTCAACAAATCGTGTAGTTTTTAACTCCAGTGCTATTTTACAACACACATTTTTAGCATCTTTGCACTCTTGAAAAATAAAACAACTAGAAATTAAAATATATTGATATGAAAGTAGCAGTAGTAGGAGCTACCGGAATGGTAGGTACAGTAATGTTAAAAGTATTAGCAGAAAGAAATTTTCCTGTAACAGAATTAATCCCTGTTGCATCGGCTCGTTCTGCTGGTAAACAATTAGAATATAAAGGTAAAAATTATACAGTCGTTACTCTAGAAGATGCAGTAAAAATGAATGCAGATGTTGCTTTATTTTCTGCTGGAGGAGATACTTCTTTAGAATGGGCTCCAAAATTTGCAGCAGCAGGAACTACTGTGGTAGATAACTCATCTGCATGGAGAATGGATCCTACTAAAAAGTTAGTAGTACCAGAAATTAATGGAGATGTTTTAACTGCTGAAGATAAAATTATAGCAAATCCTAACTGTTCAACTATTCAGTTAGTAATGGCTTTAGCTCCGTTACACAAAAAATATAAAATGAAGCGTTTAATTGTTTCTACCTATCAATCTGTTTCTGGTACAGGAGTAGCTGCTGTTAGACAATTAGAAAATGAACAAAACGGAATTACTGACGGTGAAATGGCATATAACTATCCTATAAACCGTAATGCAATTCCTCACTGTGATATTTTCATGGAAAACGGATACACTAAGGAAGAAATGAAATTGGTAAAAGAGCCTAAGAAAATTTTAGGTGATGATTCTTTTGCTGTAACTGCAACTGCTGTTCGTATTCCTACAGCTGGTGGTCACTCTGAAGCTGTAAACGTTGAGTTTGCTAATGATTTTGATTTGGCTGAGGTTCGTGCAATTTTAGAAGCAACTCCAGGAGTTATTGTACAAGATGATTTGGCAAACAACATCTATCCTATGCCAGCTTTAGCTCATGATAAAGATGAAGTTTTTGTAGGACGTATTCGTAGAGATGAATCTTTACCTAACACTTTAAACATGTGGGTAGTAGCAGATAACTTACGTAAAGGAGCTGCAACAAATACTATTCAAATTGCAGAATATTTAATCTCTAAAGGTTTATTAGGATAACAAACCTTTTAATCATACATAAAAAAACCTCATCTAAAATTAGATGAGGTTTTTTTATGTATGATATTTATAAACAATTAATTCATCATCTCTTTAATTGTTTTAACCAACTCAATTGAAGCATCAATCTCTGCTTTTCTAATAGCTACAGATTCTATATTAAACCCTATTGGCATATTTTTTTCCTTAGCAAAACCAATTAAATCATTGGCTATATATTTACAAATACCAATAGAAGCATTTAAAATATCTGCAGACACTTTTAATTCGTTTTCTAACCATTTCTGAATATCAATTCCTAACCACTTTGTAAACTCCAATGTTTTTAAAGACCCTATAGGCGTTAAAGTAAAAATAATTGGCATGGGTGTAATGCCTTTTTCTTGGGTGTAAAAATAATAATCAGACAACATATCTTTAGCATTGTCTAAATTATATACACATTGAGAAATAAAAAACGTACATCCATTTTCAATTTTATTAGACAAACGAATATGCTCATCTCCTTTTACAAAATGACGTTCTGGAATGGTAACTCCCCCCATTTTTATGGTAGAATTAGATTCTCTTTTTATTTTATAAGCATCGTGTAAAGACAAATGCACTTGCTGTTCTTTTGACGGAGCACCTACAAAAACAGTTAAATCAATCTTATCTTCATGATCTATCAACCATTTTTTTAAAGAATCTTCGGTAAATTTCCCTACACTTTTATATATAATTTTAGGAACTTTTAAATCTTTTAAATAAGTGTTAGCATATTCATCTGGTGCCCAAGTAGACATAAAAGGAAAAGGCCTAGGATTGTTGTTTCTAGAAGACTCATCTTGTATGTCATATAAAATCAACCCATCAATATCTAAACCTTTTAAACGATCCATTTGTCTTTGGGCAATTCCTTCAATTTTTTCTTTATCAGTAGAGGTTTTTGGAGGGGTTAATCCATAAAACAGGTATCCTCCTTCTCTATTTTCTATCTTTTTTTTTAATTCTTGTGAATTCATCTTTTTGTATCGAATTTCTTGTTCTCGACTCCGCTCGAACATCTTATACTACACACCAAATTGCTTAAAATGGTGATCTAAATGTTTTTGAAATAAATTACTCCACTCCTTAGCCGTTAATTTCCCAAAAGATTCTGTTGGTCTTCCTTCAAAATAAGTCTCTCCTTTTTCAAAAACCCATTTCATATTTGCGAGTAATTTCTTTTTTTCAACTTCAAAATCTCTTTCATCAACCACTAAAAAATATGGAGCTGTCCTCCCATTTTTAGGATAAGGCTTGTCTCCTACCACTCCTTTTTTTATAAAAGTTTTTAAAACAAACCTCATAACTGGATTTATTTTTACTTTGGTTCTTCCTTGTGCTACATCATAAGAAACACTTAAATGAGCCAACATTTGAGCCACATTCATTTTTCCCCATAAAGGCTGTGTGTGGTTTGTTAACAAATCTAAACGTGCTTTATTCTTTGCTAAAGTATCTGCTTCAAAAATAAATGGATAAGACATGGTTAATTAAAATAAGTTTAAGAAAGCATTGTTGCCGCTCTTTGTAAAGCTGCTACTAAAATATCTATTTCTTCTTTGGTATTATAAAATGCAAAAGAAGCTCTTATGGTTCCTGGAATATTAAAACGTGCCATAATTGGTTGTGTACAATGATGACCTGTTCTTACCGCAACTCCTAATTTATCTACAATAGTCCCTACATCATATGGGTGAATATCTCCAATATTAAAAGAAATCACACTCGCCTTATTTTTAGCAGTTCCATAAATTTTTAATCCAGGAATTTTACTTAACTCCTCCGTTCCATAAATTAATAATTCACGCTCAGCAGCTTCAATATTTTCTATTCCAACACTGTTTATGTAATCTACAGCAGTTCCAAAAGCAATTACATCGGCAATGTTAGGAGTTCCCGCTTCAAATTTATGAGGCAATTCAGCATAAGTCGTTTTTTCAAACGTACAATCTTTTATCATTTCACCTCCTCCTTGGTAGGGTGGTAATTCATTTAAAATGGCTTCTTTTCCATATAAAAATCCAATCCCTGTAGGTCCAAACATTTTATGAGCAGAACAGGTATAAAACTCACAATCTAAAGCTTGTAAATCTACCTTCATATGTGGAGTAGATTGCGCTCCATCTATCAACACCCAGGCTCCAACTTTATGTGCTTTTTCAATTATTTCTTCAACAGGATTAACAGTACCTAAGGCATTAGAAATATGATTGACCGCTACTATTTTTGTGTTTTCTGATAACAATTCATCATATACCTCCATTATTAACTCTCCAGCATCATTCATCGGGATGACTTTTAAAGTAGCTCCTGTACGCTCGCATAACATTTGCCAAGGCACAATATTAGAATGATGTTCTAAGGATGATATGATAATTTCATCTGTATTTTTTATCAACGATGTTAGAGTTGTGGCTACTAAATTGATAGACTCCGTTGTACCACGAGTAAAAATAAGTTCGTGTTCGTGCTTAGGGTTAAAATGTGCTTTTAACTTTTTTCTTGTTGCTTCAAACGAATCTGTAGCTAACTGACTTAAAGTATGTACTCCTCTGTGAACATTGGAATTAATGGTGCTATAATAATTTGTAATGGCATCAATTACCACTTGTGGTTTTTGACTTGTGGCTGCATTGTCAAAATACACCAAAGGTTTTCCATTTACTTGTTGAGTTAAAATAGGAAAATCTGCTCTTACTTTATCAATATGAATCATAGATATAAATCTTTACAACAAAGGTACTTCTTTAACATCAATATCTAAAAAGCTAATCAAAACTCTTTTTAAAGTTTAATCCTAAAAATTGATTAACTTGGTGATAAACAAAATTCTCCCCATGAAACTCTTTAAAATGATCGGTTTTATCCTACTTTTTATCGTCATCATCCTTGTATTTTTAAACGCTCCCAAACTAAAATTAATTTCAGGATTTACAGCTAAAAACCTGGCAAGCAGTTATTATTTAGCAAAAAGATCTGTAGATATTACTAACAAAACAGACAATCACAGCCCTTTAACCAGACTTGCTACAAGTAATATAAATGAAAAAGATAATGCTGCTATTTCTACCGTTTTTGGTTTTGCCAAAGAAAAAGCAGTGTATAGACACGGTATTGGTGCTGTTTTAGTAAATAAAGACACTGTACTTACTAATGATTATTTAAGACCTAAAAGAGATTTTACTACAATTAATCAACCTTATCCATATGGTAATTTACTTGCTACCGATACTCTTTTTAACAATATTGATTACAAAGTTTTGAATAATGTAATTGATAGCTGTTTTACTAAAAACGACCAACAAAACATTAAAAACACCAGAGCTGTACTGGTTTTATATAAAGGAAAAATAATTGCCGAAAAATATGCCGATGGCTTTGATGAACATTCTTTATTGCAAGGCTGGTCCATTACCAAAAGTTTACTAGCTACTTGTTTTGGAGTACTAGAAAAAGAAAATAATTTTGATATTTACAAACCCATTACTGCTTTTCCTGAGTGGCTAAAAGACAGTCGGAAAAACATTACAACCAATCATTTACTTAGAATGGAAAGCGGGTTGGAATGGGAAGAGAATTATTCCACCATTTGTGATGCCACCAGAATGTTGTTTGAAGATAGTGACTTAACCAAAAGACCTTTGTCTAAAAAACAAAGCAAACCGGTAGAAACTGAATTTAACTACTCTTCTGGAAGTAGTAATATTTTATCTGCCTTGTTAAGAAAACAATTTAAAACACACCAGGAGTATTTAGACTTTCCTTACAGAAAATTTATTGATAAAATAGGAATGCATTCTATGTTAATAGAAACCGATATAATGGGAAATTATGTGGCCTCTTCATATAGTTGGGCAAACACAAGAGATTGGGCAAAACTTGGACAATTTATGCTAAATAACGGATTGTGGAACAAGGAACAAATTGTTAACAAAAGTTGGGTTGACTACATTCGTACACCAAATAAAACATCAAAAGGAGAATACGGAGGTCAATGGTGGCTAAATGAAGGGAATTATATGCCTAACGTACCTAAAGATTGTTTTTATGCCGATGGTTTTCAAGGGCAACGTATTTTTATAGTTCCATCTAAAGATTTGGTAGTAGTTCGTTTTGGAGTAACAGATTTAAAAAGAGTTAATTTTTATGCCTTGTTTGACCATTTATTAGGAACCATTTGTAAAAGCATACAATAATACATGAATACAACTTTAAACATTAACTCTTCTCTAAAACCTACAGCCAACACCTTGTTAAATATTGGTTGTTTGCTTATGGCTTCTGGTGCAAGTACCAATAGAATAAGAATTACTATGGAGCGTATTGCCAATGGTCTAGATTACAGTACTGAAATATTAATTACCCATAGAACCATTTTTTTACTCATTAAAAACGAAAAAACCCAAGAGGAATATAATAGTTTTAAAAAAACACCGCCTCATGGTGCTAATTTTACTTTAGTATCAGGAATAAGTAAAATGAGTTGGCAGGTTACAGAAGACAAATGGAACTTAAATCAAATTACAGAAGAAGTAAATAGACTCACCAAGCTACCTCGCTATTCTCTATCCATTACCATACTTTTTGTTAGTCTTGCCGATGCAGGTTTTTGTAGGTTATTTGGTGGCGAATATATAGATATGGGAACGAGTTTTTTCGCTACTTTTCTTGCTTTTTTAGTAAAACATTACTCTACTAAATTAAACTTTAATCCTTATTTAAATATTGTATTTGCTTCCTTTACAGCTTGTTTTATTACCTGTTTTGCAAGAATGTATGGTATTGGAAACCATGCTGATTTGGCTTTTGCAACTGCAGTATTATTCCTAGTCCCTGGAATTCCACTCATCAATTCCTTTTCTGATGTGATAGACGGATATGTGATGAACGGTATGGTTAGAGGTACACATGCCATGATGATTGCATTTTCCATTTCAATAGGAATGTTAGTAACCATGATGATTTTTAATTTTTAAAAAATGGAAATATTACAACATATAGAATTATCTTTTTGGCTAGCCATTTCAGCCACAGGATTTGCCATTTTATTTAATGTCCCAAAACGTACCATAGCTGGTATTGCGTTTCTTGCCGCTATTGGAGGATGCTCTAAATTAATTTTGATGTATTTTGGGCTTCATATTATTATTGGATCTTTAGTAGGGGCTATTATTATTGGCTTATTGAGTATCCCTATTGCTCATAACAAACATGCACCTCCACTGGTTTTTTCTATTCCTGCAGTTATTCCAATGATTCCTGGAGCCTTTGCATACAAAACCATGCTAGGCTTTATTAAACTTACTGGTGAAATTAGTACCAACACCTATGATATCATTTTAAATGAAACCATTAACAATGCCACAAAAGCTATTTTTATTATTCTTTCCCTAAGTATTGGTGTCTCATTTCCAATGTTGATAACAAGAAAAGAATCTGCTAAAAAAATTAAAATAAACCCTATTTCTTAACTAACAGTACTTGATCTAACTCCAACATTAAATACCCCTCATCATAACAGTAATGATATCTATTTCCTGTTTTTGTTTCATAAATATTGGTGTAAAGATTAAAATTAAACCCTCTTTCCTCCATAGTACTTTTAGGAACTTTTGTTTTTCCTGTAGTATTTAATTCACATAATATTTTATAATTCTTTTTTAAAGCATTGTTAATATTTCTGACCAAACTTTTATTCCCAACTTCTAACTTATTGTTAAATGCATTTCTACATTGGTCGTTACAAAATTTTTTATCAGATCTACCTACAACCTTTTCTCCACATTCTAAGCAATATTTTTCTTCCATAACTATTTAATTTAAAGCCTGTTTCAAATATAGTAAAACGATTGTAAACGACTACAACCGTTTATATACGAAAGCAAATATTTAATAACCGAATAAAACTTTAATGACTTCTCATCTTTGCCTTGTCTATAAACAACAAAACAAATTTTAATCTTTAAAAATTATACGTTATGAACAATTTAAGAAACAAAGTACAGTTAATTGGAAATTTAGGTGGAGCACCTGTAATTAAAACTTTTGGAAACGATAAAAAAGTTGCAAATTTTTCTATGGCTACCACAGACACTTACTACAACAATCAAGGAGAGCGAGTTACAGACACGCAATGGCATAATATTGTGTGTTGGAATAAAACAGCAGAGATTGTTGAAAAATATTTAGACAAAGGAAGTCAAATTGCCATTGAAGGAAAATTAACCAACGACCAATGGGAAGACAAAGAGGGGAACAAAAGAACTACAACAAAAATTGTAGTAAACGAGTTAATGATGTTAGGAGGTAAATAATTACAGCTTTTTTGGAATAAAAAACCTCAGCGATGGCTGAGGTTTTTTATTCCAATTTTTAATTACTTTATTAAATGTGGCTTAAAAGATGCTGTATCTGGACAACAAATTTGCTCCATTACTTGTTGAAATTCTCTTTTCATTAAAGAAATAGTATGATTTCCTCCTTCTTTACCCAAAGCTCCAACACCGTACATAAAACTACGACCCATAAAAGTGAATTCTGCTCCACTAGCCATAGCCCTTGCAATATCTGGACCTCCACGTAAACCTGAGTCTACCATTATTTTGATTTGATCTCCATATTTTTGAGCCAAATTAGTCATAGGAACAATAGAAGATTGTCCAGCATCTAACTGACGTCCTCCGTGATTAGAAACAATCAATCCATCAACACCAAGTTTGATGGCTTTTTCTGTATCTTCTTCACTTACCACTCCCTTAATAACCAACTTACCTTTCCATTGTTTACGTATAGAAGCTATTCTTTCTTCGTTTAATCTACCACTAAAAGTAGCATCCATAAACTGTGCAAGTTGTTGTAAGTTCATTCCTTTAGGCATGTACTTAGCCATGGTTTCAAAGTTAGGCTGACCGTGTTTTAATGTTAACGCTGCCCAATGTGGATGTTTTAATACCTCTATAATGTTTTTTAAGGTCATTCTTGGTGGCATTCCCAATCCGTTACGAGTATCTCTTGGTCTTACTCCAAACGTAGGAACATCAGCTAAAATAACCAACACATCACAACCTGCTTTGGCTGCTCTATCAATGACATCTTTTTTAATTTCTTCATCAGATGGATGGTATAATTGAAACCAGAAATTACCTTCTGTAATTTCGGAAATTCGTTCAATACTAGTAGTGGTTACTGTACTTAATATAAATGGCACATTATGATCTTTAGCTGCTTTTGCTAAAATTTCAGGAGCATTTGGCCACATTAATCCTTGTAAACCAACAGGTGCAATACCAAATGGAGCTGAATACGTTTTTCCAAACAACTCAGTTTCCATATTAGATTTATCAAACTTTGATAAATACTGAGGCATCAACTCTATTTTTTGAAGATCTGTTCTGTTTTTATCAAGATTGATATCTTCATTACATCCTCCATCTAAATACTCAAAAGCAAATTTTGGCATTTTTACCATCGCTCTTTTTCTTAAGTCATCCATAGAAGGATACTTGGTATTGATTTTTATTTCCATCTTAAATTAAAATTTTGCGGTAAATATAACACTCTTTATTTTTTTGAGTATCCTTTACAGTGCTGTTTAGACGTTCCTAAACCTTCAATACCTAATTCCATTACATCACCTGGTTTTAAATATACAGGAGGATTGAATCCTAATCCTACACCTGCAGGGGTTCCTGTAGAAATAATATCCCCTGGTAATAATGTCATAAACTGGCTAATGTATGAAACTACTTCTTGCACGTTAAAAATAAAGTCGTTGGTGTTAGAGTGTTGTATACGCTTTCCGTTTAACTCTAACCAAAGCTCTAGGTTGTTAGGGTCTTTAATTTCATCTTTGGTAGCAATAAAAGGTCCTATAGGAGCAAATGTATCACTTCCTTTTCCTTTACACCATTGCGTTCCTCTTTCTAATTGAAAAGCTCTTTCAGAAATGTCGTTGTGTAATACATAGCCCGCAATATGGTCTTCTGCATCTTCTAACTCAACATAAGAAGCTTTTTTACCAATTACAATAGCCAACTCCACTTCCCAGTCTGTTTTTTCTGAGTTTTTTGGAATTACAACATCATCATTAGGTCCAATTAATGCTGAAGTAGATTTAAAGAACAATACTGGTTCTGTAGGAACTGCTGCTCCAGTTTCTGCTGCATGCTTAGCGTAGTTTAACCCTACACAAACTATTTTAGATGGTCTTGTTAAAGGAGCTGCCAAACGTACATCTTCTGCAATTTCAGGACAAGATGCCTCGTTGTCTTTTAACCAAGCTGATAATCTTTCTAATCCATCACCTCCAAAAAATTGCTCGTTGTAATCACTTCCAAAAGCAGATACATCAATTTTTTTTCCTGCTGCTGTAATTACTCCTGGTTTTTCAGCACCTTCTGCTCCAAATCTTATTAATTTCATCTTAATTATATTTTATTATTTTCCGTTTAATTTTATAAATCCACCATCAATTGGGTAATCTGTTCCTGTAATAAAAGAAGCTTCATCAGAAACTAAATATAAGGCTAAATTACCTATTTCTTCTGGTTTTGCCATTCTACCAATTGGTTGTGTTGCTGATAACTTATCGAACATTTCTGCTTCTTGCTCTGGGTAGTTTTTAGAAATAAATCCATCTACAAAAGGAGTGTGCACTCTTGCAGGAGAAATACAGTTACAACGGATTCCGTCATTTACATAGTCTTTTGCAATAGAATACGTCATGGTTAATACTGCTCCTTTGGTCATTGAATATGCAAAACGATCGAACAAACCTACAGAAGAGGCAATAGAGGCCATGTTAATAATAGCTCCTCCACCATTTTGTTTCATAAACGGGATTACAGCATATAACGAATTGTAAACTCCTTTAATATTTACATTATACAATTTATCTAAATCTTCTGGAGAACAAGCCTCTACATTACCAACATGTGCAATTCCTGCATTGTTAATTAAGATATTAATTGGCTGATTGTCATTAATCGCCTTGATTGTGTTTTTAACTCCTTCGTGATCTACCACATTTACTTGGTGTACCACAGCTTGTCCACCGCTAGCAATAATTTCATCGGCTACTCTTTGAGCCCCTTCTGTTGTTAAATCTAAAATATTTACCAAAGCTCCTGCTCCTGCTAATGCTTTAGAAATAGCTTCACCAATACCGCTACCACCACCAGTAACAACGGCACATTTTCCTGTTAAATTAAATACTGACATTTTCTTCTTGTTTTATAATGACATTCCTCTTTTCCAAGGAATAAAATCGTTTTGTCCTAATTGCATTGCTTTGGTTTTTTCACCGCTTGCAACTTTAATTACATATTCTAATAATTCTTCTCCTTTAGATGATAGTGTGTCTCCTTCTATAACCCCTCCTGCATTAAAATCAAGAATATCATTCATTTTGTTGAACAATGTAGTGTTGGTTGCTACTTTTACTACTGGTACAATTGGGTTTCCTGTAGGAGTTCCTAAACCTGTGGTAAACAAGATAACATTACATCCTGATCCTGCCAAACCTGTTGTAGATTCCACATCATTCCCTGGAGTACACAATAAGTTTAAACCTGGTTTTGTAATTTGTTCTGTATAATCTAACACATCAGTAACAGGAGAACTTCCTCCTTTTTTAGCAGCCCCAGCAGATTTAATAGCATCGGTAATTAAACCATCTTTAATATTTCCTGGCGATGGATTTGCATGAAAACCTCCTCCTAAAAATTCTGCTTTCTCGTTGTAAGTAGACATAATTTGAGAAAATTTATCAGCCTTTTCTTTAGACACACATCTATTAATCATTTCTTGTTCTACTCCGTTTAACTCAGGAAATTCTGCCAATACAGTTGTTCCTCCTAAACCAACAACCAAATCAGACACATATCCTAAGGTTGGGTTTCCAGAAATACCAGAAAAACCATCCGAAGCTCCACATTCTAAACCAATGACCAATTTGCTTAACGGTGCAGGTTTTCTTGTATATTCATTTGCTTGCATTAAACCTGCAAACGTTTTTTTAATAGCCTCTTCTAAAAAGTCTCTTTCTGAGGTACTTTCTTGTTGTGTTAATACATACAAAGGCTTTTTGTGTTCCTTAGAAAAACCATTTAAAGCCTCTTCTAAAATTTTTGCTTGTGCATGCTGACATCCTAAACTTAAAACCGTAGCTCCTGCTACATTTGGATTGTTAATATACCCAGCTAACAGGTGGCATAACGCAACAGAATCTGGTGTAGATCCTCCACAACCTCCATCGTGTCTTAAGAAATGAATTCCATCAACATTTGGAAATAATTTATTTGATTTTGCCTCTTCTTTATTTTCTTTAATATCTGTACTTAAAACATCTTCTATAGAAGCTCCTTCTTGATAAGCGTTTACCAATTTATTTACAGCAAAACCTGTTTCTTGTTTTTGGTTAAACCCTAGTTGATCTACAATGGCTTTTTCTATAACTGTTACATTTCTGTTTTCGCAAAAAACCAACGGAATTACCAACCAATTGTTTTGAGTTCCCACTTTTCCATCTGCTCTATGATAACCATTAAATGTTCTTCCTTTAAAGTTAGAAATATTTGGAGCTAACCACTCCTCTACTTCCTTTTTATTTGCACTGTATTCTTCTGCTCTATGAACAACATTGTGAGTATGTATAATCTCTCCTTTGGCAATAGGTTGTGTTGCTTCTCCAACCAAAACCCCATACATATAAACTAAATCTCCTTTATTTAAATCTGTAATCACAAACTTATGCTTAGCAGGAATATCTGTTTTTAAAGTGTAATCAACACCTTCATAAGAAACAATATCTCCTTTAGCAAGATCTGTTAAAGCAACAATAACATTGTCTTTGGTATGTATTTTTAATACCGAATTTTTCTGAGACATATTTAACAATTTAATATTGTTACAAATCTAAGTCAGCTTATCTTAATAAAAATCAACTATTAAGCCCAATATCAATACTTTTTTTGCCACAAACATATTTATTAAATAAAATATGTGCTTTATGTACGTTATTCTACTGTCCCGATAGAACCATTTTGGGTAGGAGTTAATTGATAAATTTTATCGGGATGTAATCCCTGTAACATTCTGTGAGATACGTAAAGAATAGCAGTATCTGTTTCTTTATGAATTTTATTGATAAACGCTGTTAACATGGAAGTAGCATAATCATCTAATTCATTGGTTGGCTCATCTAGAATAAGTAAGGGTGGATATTTTACCATGGCACGAATAATTAATACAATTCTTTGCAACTCTGGGGTTAAACGAACAAAATATTGTTGCTTTTTTTCTTTTAACCCTACCAAATCTAACCACTTATCTACTTCATGAATTTGATGTCCTGTTGGATTTTGGTACAAACCAATAGAATCATAAAAACCTGACAATACCATGTGTTGAATAGTAAATAACTTTCCAAAAAACTGAGTTAAACTTGGTGAAAAGTATCCTATCTTTTTTTTGAGCTCCCAAACGGTTTCTCCACTTCCTTTTTTACGGCCAAACAACATAATATTTTCACCAAAAGCTTTGGCATTATCACCCGTAATCATGGTTAACAAACTGGTTTTTCCTGCTCCGTTAGGTCCTTTTAAATGCCAGAACTCTCCTTTATTAATGGTCCAATTAATGTTATTTACAATTTGTCTGGTTTCTTCATAAAAAATATTGACATCGGTAAACTTTACCAATGGGTTTTCTACTTGTATATTTTGTAAATTATCTGGAAGTTTTCCTTTAAACACATAAGGCTTTTGCTGCTTATGAAAATATTTATCATATTCCGTAAGAGTTCCCGAAAATTCTATGACATCATTTTCTATTAAATGCACCTCATTGATAAAAGGCAATACCTCATCTCTTATTTTAAATACTTGAACTAACTTAATTTTTTTTGAAATTTCGATAAGTTTATCAGCCAATTCAGCTTGTTTTTCAATATCTAAACAATCATAAGGTTTGTCTAAAATTAAAAAATCAAATTCCTGCTGTTCCAAATAATTGAGGAGTAATTTTTTTTGTTGACCGCTAGAATAAGACTTTAAACTTCTGATATTTCCATTGCCATCAATACAATTTTTTGTTAAAGTATAATCATCGTGATTTACTTCTTCTGTAATGTATTTCTCCAACACAGAAGTACTAAACAGAGCTCCTTTTTTTCCATTAAACTTTGGAAACAAATTTTGCTCATCTCCAACCAATAAATGCTTAATAAAATGAGTTTGATTGGTGGATTTGTTAAAAATGGCAATATGATTCATGATTAATATTTTTTTACAAATGCTAAAATAGCTTGTTCTGCTCCTTCCTTATCTTCAATTAAACTCATATGTCCATTTTCAAGTTCTACCACTTCGGTATTAGCATCTTTGGTTTGCTCAATTAAATCTTCATATTTTAAAACAGGATCTTTTTTTCCTAAAATCATTAAAGATGGATAAGGTCCAAAATGTAATAACACTTCTCTATCCAATCTAATTTTCATTCCCTCCAAAGCAGCAATAATTCCTTGTCTAGAAGTTTTTAAAGCCTCTTTTTTAACCTTAGCAATTTCATCGGCATAAATTTTTCTACACTTGGAACGGAATAACATAGGAATTGAAGTTCTGATAAAGGACTTATGATTTTCTTTTACCACTGCTATGGCTCTATCTCTTCCTATTTTTTTCTCCTCTGTATCAGGTCTTGCTGTAGAATTTAACAGCACCAAGCCTTTTACATTGTCAGGATACAAATCTGCAAAAGCCAAAGCCACATAGCCTCCCATGGAATGTCCTACAAAAAAAGACCTACGGATATTTAAGACCTCTAAAACTGCTTTTACCGCTTCAGCCATTTCTGTCATCGTGTGAACATATCCCAAACTTTCCGTTTGCCCGTGTCCTAACAAATCTATACAAACAACCCTAAATTTAGGGTTTAATACTTTTTCTAAACCAAGCCACATAGTGGTATTTTCTAAAAAACCGTGCAATAAAACAATAGCAGTTCCCTTTCCAGATTCGGTATAATGGATTGGGGTATTTTTATAAGTAATAAATGTGCTCATACTGCAAAAATAAGGAGTTGATGACTAGAGAACAATGAAAGTCAACCAATTATTTAACAACAGAAATTTTCAGTTTTTTAAAACCTAGGATAACCCTACATTTGTAAGAAAATATTTAGGTCTTGAAAATTCAATCTCTACTAGAAAAGTACCAACATGCAAGTGCTACAAAACAATTAGTAACACAAATTTCTCAAGAAAAAACACATGCGGTATTAAGTAAATTTAATGGAGCTGCCTTATCTATTATAATTGCAGAAACCTTTAAACAAATAGACAAAACTTTTTTATTGATTTTAAATGATAAAGAACAAGCAGCTTATCATTTAAACGATTTGGAACGATTGTTAAACGATAAAGATGTCCTTTTTTATCCTGGTTCTTACCGAAGACCTTATGAAATTGAAGATGTAGACAATGCCAATGTATTAATGCGTGCAGAGGTTTTAAACCGATTGAATTCCAGAAAAAAACCAGCCATTATTGTCACCTATCCAAACGCTTTGTTTGAAAAAGTTGTGACTAAAAAAGACCTGAATAGCAATACATTAAAAATTACTACGGGTGATGAATTTAGCCTAGATTTTATTAATGAAGTATTGTTTGAGTATAAATTTAACCGAGTAGATTTTGTTACCGAGCCAGGAGAGTTTGCCGTGCGTGGTGGAATTGTAGATGTGTTTTCTTTTGCCAATGATGAACCTTACAGATTAGAATTTTTTGGTGATGAAGTAGACAGCATTAGAACTTTTGATGTAGAAACACAACTTTCTACCGGAAAACCCAACAAAATTCAAATCATGCCCAACGTGGAAAACAAACAGTTTTCCGAAAAAAGAGAATCGTTTTTAAAGTTTATCCCTAACAATAGTGTGATTTTTACGTTGAGTATAGACATTCTTCAAAACGATTTAAATACTTTGTTTGAAAAAGCAACCTCTCGTTTTGAAACTTTATCAGAAACTTTAAATCATACGTTGCCAAGCGAATTGTTTTTAGATGGTATTCAAATCAAAGAACAATTAAAAGGGTATAGTAGAGTTGCTATTAACAACAGCACCTCTACAGATAGCATTAACGGAAATACCGAACCTCAACCTTCTTTTAACAAACATTTTGATTTGTTAATAGAAAACCTACAACAAAATACCTTAAAAGGATATCAAAATTATTTATTCTGTTCCAGCGAAAAACAAGCAAAACGTTTTCACGATATTTTTGATGAAAGTGAAAAAGAAATAGAATACCAAACCGTAGTTTTTCAAATTCACGAAGGGTTTGTAGATCACGAACACAAAATAGTTTGTTATACCGATCATCAAATTTTTGAGCGTTATAATAAGTTTCAGCTTAAAAACGGTTTTGCCAAAAAACAAGCCGTTACCCTACAAGAAATTAACAATTTAGAAATTGGAGATTTTGTGACTCATATAGATCATGGAATTGGAAAATTTGGAGGGTTACAAAAAATAGATGTCAACGGTAAAAAGCAAGAAGCTATCAAATTAATTTATGGAGATGCCGATGTACTTTATATCAGCATACACTCTTTACATAAAATATCTAAATTCAACGGAAAAGATGGTAAAGTTCCTAAAGTTCACAAATTAGGATCTCCTGCTTGGAAAAAAGCCAAACAAACCGCCAAAGCCAAAGTAAAACAAATTGCTTTTGATTTGATTCAATTGTATGCAAAACGAAAAAATCAAAAAGGATTTGCTTTTGATCCAGACAGTTATTTACAACATGAGTTAGAAGCTAGTTTTATGTATGAAGATACACCAGATCAATTTACGGCTACTCAAGATGTAAAATCTGATATGGAAAGTGACAAACCTATGGACAGATTGGTTTGTGGAGATGTTGGTTTTGGAAAAACAGAAGTTGCTATTCGTGCTGCTTTTAAAGCAGTAGACAACGGAAAGCAGGTAGCCGTGTTGGTTCCTACCACTATTTTGGCTTTTCAACATTTTAAATCTTTCAAAAAAAGATTAGAAGATTTTCCGGTAAACATTAACTATTTAAACCGTTTTAAAACGGCTAAACAAAAGAAAATAGTCATGGAAGATTTGGCCGAAGGAAGGCTAGATATTGTCATCGGAACCCATCAACTAGTTTCTGATAAAATCAAATACAAAGACTTAGGATTGTTAATTATTGATGAGGAACAAAAATTTGGAGTAGCTGCCAAAGACAAGTTAAAAACCATTAAAGAAAATGTAGATACTTTAACCTTAACTGCTACACCGATCCCAAGAACTTTACAGTTTAGTTTAATGGCAGCAAGAGATTTATCAGTAATTGCAACTCCTCCACCCAACCGTCATCCTATAGAAAGTAATGTGATTGGTTTTAGCGAAGAAGCTATTAGAGATGCTGTGATGTACGAAATATCTCGTGGAGGACAAATTTTCTTTATACACAACAGAGTAGACAATATTAAAGAAGTTGCCGGAATGTTACAACGTTTGGTTCCCGATGCTAGAATTGGAGTAGGGCACGGTCAGCTAGAAGGTAGAAAACTAGAAGAAGTGATGGTTAATTTTATGGAAGGAAACTACGATATTTTAGTGGCCACCACCATTATAGAATCTGGTTTAGATGTACCAAATGCCAACACTATTTTTATCAATCATGCTAATAATTTTGGATTATCCGATTTACACCAGATGCGTGGTCGTGTGGGGCGTTCTAACAAAAAAGCTTTCTGTTATTTTATTTGTCCGCCTTACCATATGATGACCGAAGAAGCTCGTAAACGTATTCAAGCTTTAGAAATGTTTAGTGAATTGGGTAGCGGAATTAACATTGCCATGAAAGATTTAGAAATTCGTGGAGCAGGAGATTTGTTAGGAGGAGAACAAAGCGGATTTATTACCGATATTGGTTTTGATACTTATCAAAAAATATTAGAAGAAGCCGTTAAAGAGTTAAAAGAAAAAGAGTTTAAAGATTTGTATGATGAAGAAGATGCCGAAAACAAAGATTATGTATCCGACATACAAATAGACACCGATTTTGAAATTTTATTCCCTGATGATTACATCAACGTAATTGCAGAAAGATTAAACCTGTATAAAAAATTAGGAGAATTAACCAACGAAGAAGAATTACAAGAGTTTGAAAAACAACTAATTGATCGATTTGGAGAACTCCCAACCCAAGTAATTGATTTGTTAGACTCTGTTAGAATTAAATGGTTGGCTAAAAAATTAGGATTAGAAAAAATAGTCTTAAAACAAAAAAGAATGATTGGATATTTTGTTTCCGATCAACAAAGTGGTTTTTATAACACCCAGTCGTTTACAAACGTTTTAAAATACGTGCAAAACAATTCTAAAATGTGTGTAATGAAAGAAAAAGAAACCAAAAACGGTTTGCGATTACTCATTACATTTATTAGGATTGATAGCGTAAAGAAAGCCTTGGAAACATTGAGAAATATTTAAAAAACTGAGTGATTACACAGGGGCTTTTCATAGTTTTTTTTATTATGTTTACGGCATTCTTAAAAAACTTTAACTAATGAAAAAAATTATAATGGCAGCTGTTCTTTGCCTTTCCTTAACGTCATGCTATGTGCATGAGTACACAATTGGTAATGGTGCCCAAAAAGGTATTGAAAAAACTTCTTGGAATCATTTTGCAATCAGAGGTTTAGCACCTATTAAAACAGCTCAACCAGAAGAAATGGCCAATGGAGCGAAAGATTATACTGTTAAAACTAGATTTAGATTTATAGACTATATAATATCAGGTTTAACATATGGTATTTATACACCAACTGCTACAACTGTAACCAAATAATCTATACCAATCATGAAAAAAGCATTATACACAATATTATTAGGAAGTTCTTTATTATTAACATCTTGTTACTCTACTATACATACTTTTGGAGAAGGACCTCAAACTGGTCAAGAAGTTAAAGGAAAAAACAAATATTTGTTTTGGGGGCTATCTCCATTAAAAACTACTGAGCCTCAAAAAATGGCTAATGGTTCTGATAACTTTGAAGCTAAAACAGAGTTCACAATTGTTGACCAATTTTTAAGTATTATCACTTTAGGTATATATGGTCAAAGTACAACTACTGTATCTAAATAATTTCACCTTCAAGAACCACAAAACCTCTTCTGTTAGGAAGAGGTTTTTTTATGTCTTTTTCATAACTTTATGTTTATGAAATACAACCCAATCAACCCACAATTATTTATAGAAAACAGAAAACGCTTTACCCAACAAATGGAAGCCAATTCCATTGCGTTTTTTAATTCAAACGACATTTATTTAACTGGAGCAGATAGTACTTTGCCTTTTCATCAGCACCGAGATATTTTTTACTTGAGTGGTGTAGATCAAGAAGAATCGGTATTGGTATTGTTTCCTGATGCTAAAAACCCTAATCACAGAGAAATTTTATTCACCAAAGAAACCAGTGAATTAATTGCTATTTGGGAAGGAGAAAAATTAAATAAAAAAACTGCCACTCAAACTTCTGGAATCCAAACCATTTACTGGTTATCTGAAATGGAAACAGTTTTAAAAGATTTAATTCCTGAAGCTAAAAACATCTATGTGAACCAAAACCCACACAAAAGAGCGGTTTTAGAAATGGAAACACGTGAAAATCGTTTTGTAAAAAAATTAAAAGAAAACTATCCAAATCACAACTATTTAAAAGCTTCGGATATTCTTTTTCAACTAAGAGGAATTAAGTCTCAGATAGAAATTGATTTGATTCGAAACGCTTGCAACATCACCAAAAAAGCATTTGATAGAATTTTAAATTTTGTGAAGCCTAATGTTTGGGAATACGAAATTGAAGCTGAAATGATGCATGAGTTTCTTAGAAACAAATCTAAAGGATTTGCCTACACACCCATTATAGCTTCAGGATATTCTGCCTGTGTGTTACACTATATAGAAAATAACAAACAGTGTAAAGACGGCGATTTGATTTTAATGGATACTGCTGCCGAATATGCCAATTACTCTAGTGACTTAACCAGAACCATTCCAGTAAACGGAAAATATACCAATAGACAAAAAGCTGTTTATCAATCTGTACTAAACGTAAAAAACGAAGCTACTAAAATGCTCAAAGAAGGTACACTTTGGACAGCGTATAACGAAGAAGTTGGAAAATTAATGACCTCTGAATTATTATCATTAAAACTACTAGATAAAGCCGATATTCAGAACCAAACCAAAGAAAAACCTGCCTATAAAAAATATTTTATGCATGGTACATCACATCATTTAGGATTAGACACTCATGACTATGGAGAGTTTGAAAATGAAATGAAAGCCAATATGGTATTAACCGTAGAGCCTGGTATTTATATTCCAAATGAAAACTTAGGAATTAGATTAGAAGATGATTTGGTGCTTCAAAAAAATGCTGAACCTATTAATTTGATGAAAAATATACCTATTGAAATTGAGGAAATTGAAGGTATAATGAATGCTTAAAACATCATATTTTAGAAACTTATTAAGCTGTTACAAAAATTCTGTAACAGCTTTTTTTATGTAAAAATTACTTACTCATATCAAAAACATAAAATAGTTTTTTTGTTTCTAACCATTTGGTTAGTTTTGTACTGTATTAAGATAATAATGGCAAGAAAAAAGGAATACATAGAAGAAGAAGTTATTGAAAAAGCAATGAACTTATTCTGGAAGAATGGTTACGAAACTACTTCTATGCAAATGCTTGAAAAAGAAATGGGCATTAATAAATTTTCTATATACGCTAGTTTTGGTAACAAAAATGGAGTCTTGCTAGAGAGTATTAAATGTTACAAGAAAAAATTAAACAGGCTTATTTTAAAGCTAGAATCATCTACAAAAGGAGTAAATGCTATTAAAGATTATTTTTATGATTTTGTAGAATTTACCAAAGAGATTGAGTTTGGAAAAGGTTGTTTGGTAACTAATACTGCAAATGAACTAACTGAAAAAGCGGATGAGCAAATAAAAAAAGTCCTAGAAAACTTTACAAATGAAATAAAAGAGCATTTTATGAAAGTTTTAAAAAAGGATGCGACCAAAGATGAAATTACAGTTAAAGAACAAGGAGATTTTTTAATAATAGCAATGTTTGGCTTAGCCTCTGCAACAAGAGTTTTTAACCCATCACAATTAAAAAACTATATAGAAAATACATTCAAAAGTCTTTAACATTTTTTTTAACCAATTTCTAACCGAACGTTTAGAAATAAATAATATTTAAAAAACTTAAAATATGAGTACAACAAACCAAAAAGAAACATTAACAATTCACACTATTGAATCTGCACCCGAAGGAAGTAAAGCTTTGTTAGAAGCATCACAAAAAAACAATGGTTTTTTACCAAATTTACACGGAGTATTGGCTGGAGCTCCTGGTTTATTAGAAGCATACCAAACATTACACGGATTGTTTACAAATTCATCTTTTAATAAAGATGAATTAACCGTAGTTTGGCAAACCATTAATGTAGAGCACGGATGTCATTACTGCGTTCCCGCACATACAGGAATTGCAAAAGCAATGAAGGTTGATGATGCTATTACAGAAGCCTTAAGAAACAAAACTTCTTTACCTACAGAAAAACTACAAACATTACACAAAACAACTCTGTCTATTACCAAAAACAGAGGAAATATTTCTAAAGAAGAAATAGAAACTTTTTACGCGGCTGGATACACCCAAAGACATTTGCTAGAAATTATTTTAGGATTATCTCAAAAAGTAATTAGCAACTACACAAATAGTATTGCAGAAACTCCTGTAGATGATGCTTTTAAAAGCTTTGCTTGGAGTAAATAAAAAAATTAAAATCCCGTATACAAAAACTATATACGGGATTTTTAAACTTAACAACTAACTTCAACTTTTTCTCTTATTTGCTGAGTGGCATTTACCATAACCTCTAAAGCTTTTTTGGTTTCAGGCCATTTTCTAGTTTTTAGCCCACAATCAGGATTGATCCAAATGTTTTCTTTTGGGATGTATTTTTCTGCCTTTTCAATTAAATCCACCACTTCTTGGGTTGATGGCACTCTTGGCGAATGGATATCATACACTCCTGGCCCTATTTCATTAGGATAGTTAAACTCTGCAAAAACATCTAACAATTCCATTTGAGAACGAGAACATTCAATAGTAATAACATCTGCATCCATATCTGCAATTGCTTTGATAATGTCATTAAACTCCGAATAACACATATGAGTGTGAATTTGAGTTTCATCATTTACACCACTAGCAGACAACTTAAAAGCATTTACTGCCCATGTTAAATAATCATTCCACTGTGCTTGTTTTAACGGCAATCCTTCTCTAATAGCAGGCTCATCAATCTGAATAATTTTTATTCCTGCTTTTTCTAAATCTACAACCTCATCTCTAATAGCTAGAGCAATTTGATTACAGGTTGTTTTTCTAGGTTGATCATCTCTCACAAAAGACCATTGTAAAATGGTAACTGGCCCCGTTAACATTCCTTTTACATACTTATCGGTTAAAGATTGTGCAAAAACCGTCCACTCTAAAGTCATTGGATTTAATCGCTCTACATCACCAAAAATAATTGGTGGTTTTACACAGCGAGTTCCATAACTCTGAACCCATCCAAATTGGGTAAAAGCAAAACCTTCTAATTGCTCACCAAAATATTCAACCATGTCATTTCTCTCAAACTCTCCATGAACCAATACATCTAGTCCTACTTGTTCTTGAAATTCAATTGACTCTTTGGTTTCTTGTTCCAATAAAGAATTATACTCTTGGTTACTTATCAGCCCTTTTTTATGTTTAGCTCTCCAACTTCTTACCTCTGGTGTTTGAGGAAAAGATCCAATTGTAGTGGTTGGATATAAAGGCAGTTGTAAAGCTTTTGTTTGAATTATTTTTCTAGTTGCAAAAGCACTATTTCTATGTAAATCTTTATCTTCTATAAAACTTTCACGTTCTTTTACCTTAAACTTATGAATTCTGCTAGAAGCTCTTCTTTCTTGAATGTCTTTTTTATTATTTTCAAAAGCTAATAAATCTGCATGAGTAGGATGTGTACTTAATGTTTTTAATAACACTACTTCGTCTAATTTTTGAGCAGCAAAACTCAACCAAGATGTTAATTCATCATCTAATTTTTCTTCGCTTTTTAAATCCACAGGTACATGTAATAATGAGCTAGAACTTGCTACCCAAACCCTATCAGTACCTAAAACATCTTTGGCTTTGTTAATTTGTGTTATAGATTTGGTAAAATCGTTCTTCCAAATATTACGACCATCAACCAAACCTAAAGACAATATTTTTGATTGATTTTTAAATTCTGATTGTAATATTTTTAACAATTGTGTTTCATCACCTCTAGTTAAATCAACATGTAATACTGCTCCTGGTAATTGATTAATTAGTTCTAAATTGTCTAAAACATCATCAAAATAAGCAGCAGTAATAAACTTTACATTCGGGAATTCTTTATTTAAAAACTGATGTGTTTTCTGAATGGTAAATTGTTCTTTATCGTTTAAATTTAAAGCTAAAAAAGGTTCATCTATTTGAATATACGTTGCTCCTAAATTTTCTAACTCAGCAATAACTTGCTTATAAACTTCTAACAAACCATCTAACAAATCTAACTTATCAAAACCAGCTTCTTTTTCTTTTCCTAACAATAAATAAGAAGCAGGACTAATCAATACTGGTTTTGCATTAATTCCTAAAGCAACTGCTTCTTTATACTCATTAATTACTTTTTTTGATAAATTTTTAAATGTTTGATCTTTTACAAACTCAGGAACTATATAGTGATAATTGGTATCAAACCATTTTGTCATCTCCATAGCCGTTAAATCATATTTATCTGACTGCAGACCTCTTGCCATGGCAAAATACAAGTCTAATTCAGAAAAATTTTCATCATTAACCAGTGCCTGATAACGTTGAGGAATAGCACCAACGGTTAGTGTAAGATCTAATACCTGATCATAAAAAGAAAAATCGTTTACAGGAATTAAGTCTACTCCAGACTCCTGTTGTTTTTTCCAATTTTGTTTTCTAATTTCAGTAGCTATAAGCTGCAAGTCATTTTCATTACTTTTTTTTAACCAGTAATTTTCTATGGCTTTTTTTAGTTCTCTTTTGGCTCCAATTCTTGGATAACCTAGTACATGACTTTTCATAGTATTTTTAGATTAAAATTCTACCACAAAGCTATAACACAGAAACATAAGCCTAAAACCAAGGGCTAAATAAAGATAAATAACCTATTTATTTAATTTTTAAGGTATAATTATCTATCTTAGCTATAAAAAAAGCTAAAAAAAGAAAATTATACTATGTATGTACCTGATCAAATTGATTTAATTCTATTAAAACAATTACAAAAAAATGCTAGAATTACCATAAAAGAGCTAGCCAACATTACCAATCTATCTAACACACCTGTTCATGAAAGAATAAAAAAGTTAGAAAAGAACGGATATATTACCAAACATGTAGCACTATTAAATAGAAATCTTTTAGGCAAAAAATTAATTGTTTTTTGCAGCATAAAATTAAAAGAACATACGATGGATATTGGCCATCAGTTTGTAAAAGATATTACCTCTTTAAAACAAGTAACAGAATGTTATAATATTTCTGGTGATTATGATTTTTTACTAAAAGTGATGATTAATGACATGGATGATTATCAAAACTTTGTTTTAAATCATTTAGGAAGAGTCAAAAACATAGGAAGTACTCAAAGCACTTTTGTAATGGGAGAAATTAAAAATTGCACTGAAATACCCATTTAAACAAATAAATCGTAACAAAATAATTGACTTGATGAAAAATAAATACTATATTAGGTATTCACGTTAAAAAATACTCAATATGGCTATCAAAAACTTTAGATCACCCGATGCACGAGCAGGAACTGTGGCAGACAAAATATTAGTTTCAGATTATATGGTACCTAGAAATAGGTTGATATCCTTTTCTCCCAAATTAAGTATAGGAGAGGCTATGCAAATATTGGTAACCAACAATATTGCCGGTGCCTGTGTGTTAGATGAAAATGATGTAATACTAGGGATGATTTCTGAGGGAGATTGTATGAAAAAAATTGCGCATAGTAGGTATTATAATATTCCGTTGCACGACCAAACTGTAGAAGAATACATGGAAACTATTGTGGAGTCTATTAATGGAGATACTAATATTTTTGATGCAGCACATATGTTTTGTACTTCTAGAAGAAACCGTTTTCCCGTGGTAAGCGATGGAAAAATAATTGGACAAATTAGTAGAAAGGATATTTTAAAAGCCGCCCTAGAAATAAGATAAACTAGATGAACTATAAAACGAAAATCGCCATCACAGAATTGTGATGGCGATTTTTATATTAAAAAGGATATCCTATTGCAAAATTTAAAATAGTATTACTCAACTTTATGGTACTTAAAGAAGTTGATGTTGGTTGTTTTAAGGGAGTTGCAAAATCAAACCTAATCACAAAACTCTGAATATCTACCCTCACTCCTGCTCCAGCACTTACTGCCAATTCATTCATAAAATTAGAAGAAAACTGTCCTCCTGGTAAAGCTGAATTGTCTTTGTATAACCAAACATTTCCAGCATCGGCAAAAAATGCCCCTTTAAAAAAAGAGTATATAGGAAAACGATATTCTAAATTAGCCTCTAAGCGTATGTCTCCAGAACTATCAAAATAAGTGCTACTGTTGGTACTACTATTATACAAACCAGGCCCTATTGATCTTGATGCAAATCCTCTAACACTATAAGGTCCTCCAGAAAAAAATTGTTTGGTAAACGGCAATACATCAGAGTTACCAATTGGCTTTCCTAAACCTCCATACAATCTTGTAATTAATGTTTTTTCTTTTCCCAAACTGAGATAATACCTTACATCCATGTCCATTTTAGCATACTGTGCATACTCTAACCCTAAAAATGTTTTTTTACCCCCATTAGAATTATTACTAAGTAAACTAATTGTATTTCCTGCAACATCTATATTTGTTGAAAAATAGAATTGATTTTTATTAGGACTTCTTCCTAATTCGTTATAAGTTAAATTTAAAGTAATTCCTCCTATAAATTGTTGATCAAAACTATTGGCTAAAAAAGGATTGTTTGTTAATATATCTTTAAATTCAGTAGTAGTATCAAACAAACGAACGTAGTTGATATTAACCGGATTTATTTCGTAGCTTAAATATTGATTGGCATCCCATTGATACCCAAAACTACTATTAATAGAGGTTAAACTATACAACTTAGATCTACTTAAAAACTCTGTATCAAAAGCAACTTTTGTTTTAGGAACGCCGTACTTGAACCTGTTGTTTAAATCTCCAGGAAAAATTAATCTTGGAAAAGTTAAACTAGCTCCTAGCCCTAACTTTGTTCCTCTTAAATTTTCTGTATTGTTCCCAATCTGAAATTCATAAGCAGCCGTTCCTGTAACGGTTAACAACTCTCCACCTCTAAATAAATTTCTGTTTCTATAATTTACCGATAAACCAGGTCCAGCAAAGTTATTAGACTTGGTTACAGCTTGCAGCTCCATGCCAATTGCCCTTTTGTTTAATGGAGATAAATATATATTAGCCTCTACAAAACCTATACTATCGCTATCTTTTTGCTTATTGGTTTCTTCAAATCGGATGTTTACATATTTATATGTGCCAATAGAAGACAATCTTTTACTCGTAATTTTAGATTTGTATGGATTGTATAATTCATTTTCATCAAGCAACAAATAGCTATGCAATCTTTTAGGTTTAAAGAAAGTAGTGTCTTGCAAAAAGTAAACTCCTTTGTATTTTGTGCTATCTGTTTTAATGTTTTTATCTTCTATACTATGATTTGGATAAACCGATACTTTATCAATTCTATAAGGTTTGACTGCTTTTTTAGGCGTTTCTGTTTTAAGTCTTAAATACAAATCAAATCGTTTGTTATTGTACTGATTGGTGTCTGCTTCAAAAATGATAAAATCTTGATTAAAATTATAAAACCCTTCTTTTTTTAATTCTTCATCTATCTTTATCCTTTCCTGCTTAAAAGACTCTAAACTATACCTAGTTCCTTTTTTTAGTAATGTGGTTTTTAATGTTTCTTTAATTTTTTTATAAACAGGCAAACTATCATTTTCTATTGTATAAGATTCTAAAACATAAGGTTCTGGTAATTCTATGGTGTACTCAATAATTTTTGTGTATTTTTTATCTATTCCTTTTGAGGTTACTTTACTCATAAAAAAACCTCTATTATCTAAACGGTTTTTAAGAATGCCTATCATTTTGTTTTGCGATACATCTTCATAAAAAACAGGTTCTTCTCCATATTTTTTATTCATATACTTGGTCACAATTCCTTTTTTACCCTGTTTTGTTTTATAATGATAATACAACCCTACTCTTGAGCCTAAAAACTTACTGTTAGGTTTGGGTCTTAACAACTCTTCTAACTCAGACTTTAAAGCACTAACCCCTTTTACTTTGTGCTTATTAATAATGACAAGTTTGGCTCCTCCATAAAGTTTTGATTCTTCTGGTATATATTTTTGTACACTACAAGCATTTAAAAGCAACAACATTACTGCTAAGCAGATTTTATGTAAGTTTCTACTTTTCATCTTCCTCTTGTTTTTCTTGTTCTTTCAACCACAACTCTCGAAACTTATTAAACTCTCTATTAAACAAAAAGGCAATTCCAGTAACAATTACTTGCCCATCAATAACGCTTTGAAATTCGTTTTTATGAAACCCTTTTAATCTATAACGTCTATTTTCTGTCAACGCATATTCAATATTAACATTTCCAATAATAGGTGTTTTATCGTCTTTAGACTTATTTTCAATTTCAAAACCACTCCCCACTTGTACTGTTAACCTATCATTAAACAAACGTTTTTGAGCGCTTACGTTTAACTCCGTATTATTTTGCTCTCCTTGAGAGGTAGATTCTGTATAACTATCTAACTCAAATCCAATTTCAATTCCGGTATCTCCTGTTAATTTATTGGAATAATTATTTAGTTGATTAGACAATGCTTTGTTTACATTGTCTCTAGCAATAGACAACGTTCCTCCGCTACTTCCATCACTTACGTTTGATGGAAAAAACTGTCCCAATACCAATAATGAAAACACTTGTTTGTTTAAATCTTCTTCTCTGTTATTTAACTGCTGAACCTGAGTATAAACTTGTCCGCCTAAATCTCCTCTAGATCCTTCTGGCACATCTAAATTGAAAGATATTTCTGGTTTCAGCAATTCTCCGTTTAAATTTAAATACACCCAAAAAGGCATTTTTCTTCTGTATTGATTGGTTGTAGCCGTGTTTGATCCTGAGGTTACAGAAGCCATTAAACCACTGGCTGATGCATTTAATTTATAAATAGCTCTAATATCCATTTCGGCCTCTAAAGGATCACCATGCCAAATAATTTGACTTCCTTTAGCAATATCAAACTTTCTGTTTACCAAATTGTACAAGCTGGCTTCATAATGCCCACTATTTACTTCGTATTTTCCAGACAAATTCATAATTCCATTTGGACTTAAACCAAACACCAAATCGGCCTCTCCTTGAACTCGTAAATTATCTCCAGTTTTTTTATCAATAATTACATTTAACACTGCTGATTTATCTACCTTTAAAACCGTTTCTATGTCCATACCCTTAACAACTCCAGGATTTTTATCTACTCCACTATCTGATGTTAGAATATCATTGGTTACTTTTTTATTAACAAAAAGTACCACTCCTTCACGTTCAACTGCTTCTATGGTAGATTCTGGAATGACATAAGTTAAATTTGAATTTTTATCTATTTGTAACGTACCTGTTACTTTTGGAATATTTAAATCTCCTCCTATTTTTACATCTGCATCAAAAAACAATTTTCCATAATACAAGTCATTGTCTTTTTCTGTGGAATTTAATACTTGTAAGTTTTTGGTTTTTACAGACAAGTCAAATTGTGGGTTAGAAACTTCTTTAGTTCCCACTTTTCCATCTAATACAAATGAATTTTTATCGGCATCTAATACTGTAAATTTGTTTAACAAAACACTAGAATTATCAACCTTAATAGTTTCGTTTGGAAACGTAAAATTAGTATTAAAGCTATTTACCTTTAACTTGGCATTATTAAAGTTTAAACTCCCATTGTAAACTGGGTTTTCCATACTACCCTCCATGTTAAAATTGGCAGAAATACTCCCTGATGCATTGGATATAAATTCCTTTCCAAATGCCTCTACTTTTTTTAAACTTAGCTTGTTTAAGTTTACTTTTAAATTAAAAGGTGACTTTGTTTCCGATGTATTATAACTACCATCTACCACCAAATCTATAGCTTCTTTTTCTTGTAATGTAAGGTGTACATCATAGTTTTTAGTACTATTGGTTTCTGCTTTTAAAACCAAATTACCCAATACATTGTTAAATACTTTTAGTTCTTTTATGTCAATTTTAGAAGTAATGTCTTGCTCCTCTTTAAACTGATTTATATTTACATGACCACTAAGCAAACCACTTACTATTTCATGCTCATCATTTAAAAAAGCAAAAAGACTTAACAAGTTAAATTCTTTAAAGTCTATAGCTAATTTATTGTGATTTTCTTTATTTACTTCTGCATCAAAACTTACTTGTTGATTGTTTCTTGTTAACCTAACATCTGAAGAAGTAATTGCATTATTTTTAAATACAATTTCATTTTCTGATGGAATTTGCCAGTTTTTTCTATTTAAAATAACATTCTTAGGATTTAAATGAACCTTTACCAAGGTGTCATTTTTGGTAATTTCTGAATTTATATTAATGATTTTTTCAGTTTCATCTGCCGTAGAAAAATCTAAATACACCACATCATTCAACAACTTTCCTTGCAAGTTAATGTTATCAATATTTACAGGGTCATGTTTTACATTGTCAATTTTAAAATCTAATGTAAAATCATTCTTTAAAGTGTTTAAAGAAAAAATTGCATTTTTAATACTGCTTTCTTGATACTCTACAAACGGAATATTAAATGTAGAAACCAATTTATGGTCTGCCTCGTTAAACAATAATTTAAAAGTAATGGGATCAAAATTACTCAACCCTTCTAAAAACACCTTGTCTAAAATAGGATCTTGAGTTATGCTTAACTCGGCTTTTAATTGGGTGTTTTTAACCACTGTATCTAACTTAGTTCCTTTTGGAACAAAATATGAACTAAGGTGGTTGTCTATGGCTTTTGTTATTTGTTCAGGATTTGCATTTCCTTTTACTCTTAAGGTTAACAAACCACTATCTATACTTACGTTTGTTGAGTCTTTGGTTGCACTAGCGCTTAATTTTATTGGACTTACAGGAACTGCTTCTTCATTGTAAATAATAAGTCCATTATCTGTTTCTGATGAAAATGTAAACTCATTAGCATTTCCTTTAAAATTGGCCTTTACATTTAACCTTGCTTTTATATTTTGATTGGTTAATTGTAAGCCTTTTAAATCTATTCCTTTTAGGTTGATGGCTGTTTGAATATTTGAAACTAATGAATCTAATTTGATATTAGTCTTGGTATTAAAATCTAAATGATCATCTTTAAAATCAGTGACTACAACTCCCTCTCCCTGATTGATATCTGCCTTAATATTTAAAGGTTTGTAGTTGTAACCATCAAAAACTAAATTGTTAAAAGTAGTGGTTACTTTTGCTTTTAAAGAAGACATTTCTTTTGCTTGTATGGCAATATTAGACTCTAAATCTATCAAGCCAATTTTAGCATTATTTATAAGTTTTCCCAACTCTAAATTCGACACTTTTATTTGCCCGTCAAAGCCTTTAACCTTGCTGTTTTTTAGTTTTCCTTTTACGGTTAACTTCCCTTTTGGTAATGTTAATACTGTATTGGTTGTTAAGGCTTGTAAACTTCCCTTTGTATTAGAGGTTAATAAAATAGTATTGGGAATTATCATCCCTAAATCTTGTTCATTTACAAAGCTCAAAACTGATTTTCTATCCGTTTTAAAACGGAAATTTGGCACTTCAAAACTTAGATTGTTATCAGACAAAACATCTTTAATTTTTGCTGTAAGTTCAATACTTGTTTTTTCTCCCCACTTTAAATTTATAGTAGGAATATCAATATTTTTTAATACTCCTTTAGCAACAATATTCCCAATGATGGCATGCTCAGAAAACTTTTGAACGTATTCATTTCCTTTTAATTCCGGACTAAAATAATAGGCATCTTTAACGTTTAAAGCTACATGGTTTACGGTAACATTAAACAGTGTGTTCTCTGGCTGGTTAATAAAATTATTAATGGAACTATACCCAATATCTACTTGAGCATTTAGCTGATTTGTATTGGTTTTAACAGCCAATTTAGAAATGGTTGTTTTTTTGTTATTAGCAACTCCTTTTAAAGCCAATTCTTTTAATTCAAATCCGCTTTTTTCTACAAACGAAATGTCTTTGATGTTAATTTCAACTCTTTCTTTTCCTAATTCAAAATCCTGAATTAAAATATTGTTGTTGGTTATTTTAAAATTTTGTGGGTTAAATACATTTTTGGGAAAAGTCTTATTTCCCGTTTTTAGTGCAATGGTATTATTTTCAAAAGCCAATTCATCAACTTTAACTTTCCAGTTTGGCCATTCAAAATTGGTTTTATTTTGTGTATTTAAAGTATCTTTTTCAAGGGGAATTTCATCACTAATAAAGGCCAATTTTGCCTCTGTATTGTTTAATTCAATGGTTTCAATATCAACATTTTGATTTGCTAAATCTACCAATGCATTATTAACATTAAATAGGCCTAAATTAACATCAACTAAACTATTGGCTATTTTATTATTGTAACAAGCATGAATGTTTTTTAAACTAACATTCTCTATTTTAATAAAAGGAGAAACCGATTCTTCTTTACTTTCTTCTGATGTTGGAAAAGCTTTGTTTTGAATGTATTTGACATCAACATTAGTCAACGCTAATTTTTTGATAGGAAAATGAAACGTATTGATGTTAAATTGATTGCCAAACGCTACGTTTAAACTACCTAGTTTTAAACGAGTGTCTATACCCATAACCTCATCCTTAAAAAGCAAATCAAAATCAGAAAAATGTACCTCTCCTACTTTTATTTCTATGGGATTATTAACCTTTGTTTTAACCTCTGGTTCTTTAGATGTATTAGAATCTACAAAAGCATTAATAATGTAATTAAAATTGTATTGATGTGTTTTTTCAGGTTTCAATATCTTAGCCACCAAACCTGACCATTCAACAGATTTTACATAAATATTATTTTGAGTAACAATAGGCATTACAGCTATAGAAACCTCTAGTTCTTTGCTATACAACAAAGTGTCTTTTTGCTGATCTTCTAAATAAAGTTCCTCTACTTTTAAGTTTCCAGAAAAAGTTAAATACACTTTTTCTATACTGAATTTGGTGTCTATTTTTGTAGCAACAAAGTCTGTTACTTTGTTCTTAATAATATTTTGTCCCCAAGAACTACGGATAAACAATACTACCGCAACAAATAAAACCAAGAACCCAACAAACAACCATTTAAAAAAATGAAATGCTTTTTTAAAAATGTTGCTCGATTTTAGAGACATACAGTTAATTTCTTAATTAAATACTCTAACAAAGATAATGCCTATAAGTGATTAAAAAACTGCTTTAAAATTTATTATCAAAAAAAATCCCATTCTTGAAATCAATCAAAAATGGGATTTTTTTATATTTCTATAAACGTTTAACTTACAAACTCACCATTAGCAATATTGTCTTCTGTTGGAGCAATAAAAGCTAATTTTCCGTCTTTGGTATCTGTCATTAAAATCATTCCTTCGCTTTCTACACCTCTTAATTTACGGGGTGCTAGATTTACCAAAACAGAAACTTTTTGACCTATAATATCTTCTGGTTTATAGCTTTCTGCAATGCCAGAAACAATGGTTCTTACATCAATACCTGTATCTACTTTTAACACCAATAACTTTTTAGCTTTTGGCATTTTTTCAGCTTCTATAATAGTCCCTGTTCTAATATCTAATTTGGTAAAATCCTCAAAACCTATGGTTTCTTTTTGTGGTTCTACTACTTTAGCTTCGGCAGCATTGGCTAATTTTGTTGCTTCTAATTTATCTATTTGTGCTTGAATTTCAGCATCTTCAATTTTAGCAAACAACAATTCTGCTTTTCCTATGGTATGCCCTGATGGAATTAATTCGTCTTTATTTTCTACATCATCCCAAATTAAATCAGATTGTTTCTCGACTCCATCTCGACTACGCTCGATGACCTCGTTCGAAGACCCTAATTTTAAAATTCCTTTTAATTTGTTGGCACTAAAAGGTAAAAATGGTTCTGATAACACAGACAATGAAGTTGCTATTTGCAAGGCTACATACATAATGGTTTTGGTACGCTCCTCATCAGTCTTTACCAATTTCCATGGCTCTTCATCTGCCAAATATTTATTACCCAAACGAGCTAAATTCATCATTTCCATTAAAGCTTCTCTAAAACGGTAACGCTCCATAGATTTAGAAATAATGTTTGGGTATTCTTTTACCTGAGCTAAAACATCCTCATCTAATTCAGATAAAACTCCAGGGGTAGGAACAACTCCATTATAATATTTGTTGGTTAGTACTACTACTCTATTAATAAAGTTTCCAAAAATGGCTACCAACTCGTTGTTATTTCTTGCCTGAAAATCTTTCCAAGTAAAATCGTTATCCTTAGTTTCTGGTGCATTTGCTGTTAACGCATAACGCAACACATCTTGTTTACCAGGAAAATCTTCTAAATATTCGTGCAACCAAACTGCCCAGTTTTTAGATGTAGATAATTTGTTTCCTTCTAAATTTAAAAATTCATTAGCAGGCACATTGTCTGGCATAATATAATCTCCATGAGCTTTTAACATGGCAGGAAAAATAATACAGTGGAATACAATATTGTCTTTTCCTATAAAATGAACCAATTTGGTGTCTTTGTCTTTCCAATAAGGCTCCCAATCTTTTCCGTTTTGTGCTGCCCATTCTTTGGTTGATGAAATATATCCAATAGGAGCATCGAACCAAACGTATAAAACTTTTCCATCTGCTCCTTCTACAGGAACAGGAATTCCCCAATCTAAATCACGAGTTACCGCTCTAGGACGTAATCCATCATCTATCCAAGATTTTACTTGACCGTACACATTTGGTTTCCAATCGTCTTTATGACCTTCTAAAATCCATTCTTTTAAAAAAGCTTCGTGCTTATCTAAAGGTAAAAACCAGTGTTTGGTTTCTTTTACCGTAGGTACATTTCCTGTAATAGCAGATTTTGGATTGATTAAATCTGTTGCGTTGTGAGAGGTTCCACATTTTTCACATTGATCTCCGTAAGAATCTTCTGCTCCACACTTTGGACACGTTCCTACTACAAATCTATCTGCTAAAAATTGATTAGCTTCTTCATCAAACAATTGAGATTCTACCTTTTCTATAAACTCTCCTTTTTCATACAAGTTTGTAAAAAACTCTGAGGCTGTTTTATGGTGAACAGGAGCTGACGTTCTAGAATAATTATCATACGAAATTCCAAAATCTATAAAAGATTGTTTAATGATTCCATGGTATTTATCTACCACATCTTGAGGTGTTACTCCTTCTTTTTTTGCCTTAATGGTAATAGGCACTCCATGTTCATCAGAACCACCAACAAAAGCTACATCTCTACCTTTGTTACGCAAGTAACGTACATAAATATCGGCAGGCACATAAACTCCAGCCAAATGCCCAATATGTATGGGTCCGTTAGTATATGGCAAAGCGGTTGTAATGGTATATCTTTTAGGATTGTTCATGAATTACATAATTTTAGACCGCAAAAATACAATTCTGTAACGAAACATTATAACATTGATTTATAGAATATAGATAGAAGTAAAACTCTAATACAACAGAATACTCGCAAGTTCGTTAACTCTAAATATTAAATCGTTATTTTTGAACATCAAATCAACCATATGAAATCCTTTTTTAGGCTCATTTTTTTCTTTGTGATTACTACTATGAACAGTCAAAACATCACTTTTACACAACCTGATTTTTTACAACAAGGAGATACTATTTTAATTGTTGCTCCTGCTGGAATTATAAAACAACCTGATGCTATTTTAAAAGCGCAAGAAACTTTTGAAAGCTGGGGATATACTGTTATTATAGGAAATGCTGTTTTTAATGAACATCATCATTTTGCCGGAACAGACTCTCAACGTTTACAAGACATGCAATGGGCTTTAGACCATGCAACTGCCAAAGCTATTTGGTGTGCTCGTGGCGGATATGGATCTGTAAGAATTATTGATGATTTAAATTTTAGCAAATTTGCCAAAAACCCTAAATGGATGATTGGTTATTCCGATATTACAGTGTTTCACAACAAATTACACAATTTAGGCTTTCAGAGTATTCATGCTCCCATGCCAATCAATTTTAAAGAATCATATTCTGCTATTGAAGAAAGTGTGGAGCAGTTACACTATATTTTAAAGGGAAATGCCCCTGTTTATAACATTGCTTCTAACAATTATAATAAGACTGGGAGTTGCTCTGGTGTGTTGATTGGTGGAAACCTAACTATTTTAGAAAACATGATTGGTACTAATACTTGTTTTTCTGCCAAGGATAAAATTATATTCATTGAAGAAATTGGTGAGTACAAATATCATATTGATAGACTGCTAAGAGCTTTAGACAGAAAAGGATATTTTAAAGATTGTGCAGGACTTATTTTTGGTGATTTTACTGACACCAAAAAAAACTATCCTGAATTTGGACAAACCATTGAAGAAATAGTATTAACTATTGTAAAAAAATATAACATTCCTGTATTGTTTGATTTTCCTGCAGGACATGAACTTAAAAATATGGGGCTTGTTTTTGGACAAACCATTGATCTTACTATTGAACAAAACACCTCAACAGTTCAATTTAACAAATAAAAATTACGACTACATTTAATTAGCAGTCGTAATTTTTAGTACTTACTCATATAAACAGAATAGGCTCATCCTCTTCGCTTATTTCCTCATCAAAAAGATAAGGTCTAGGGTACAATCTTCTGTTGATTAGATTGATGTTACTGATAAAATTATTTTCAAATATTTCGTTAATTCTTTTTAGATTATTTTTCATGTTATTTAAATTTTGCTCAATAAAAAAGACACTTAAAAAAGTGCCTTTATAAATATTGAATATGTTGAGATTTACTAATCTGTACTCAGTTTTTATAAAGGGCTTCGTTTTTAGGTTTGGCCTGCACAGCCATCATAAACTTTACTGCTAAAGCCTGCTTGGATTTTAAAATGGTAATGTTACAATGTGTGTTCATGATGTTAAATTTTAAATTAATACTAAACAAAAAAAGCATCCCGTTTGGGATGCTTTTTATATCTTTTTTTGATTGAAATCTTCTTGACTTAAAAAATTTACATATATAAAAACATCCCTATATTATGGTTCTTGACCATAATAGTTTTAAAAATCGACTTAGTACAGGCGATTAACTGGGTGTTATGTAAATTGTTTTGTTTCATTATGCCACAAATTTCAAACTATTTTATTTGATAACCAAATATTTATTGAATAAAAAAACTATATTAGAAACTAAAATGGCATCTCACAACGATTTAGGAAATATTGGGGAAGCTTTGGCTACCGATTTTTTAACAAAAAAGGGTTACTCAATTCTTGATAAAAACTGGCGTTATTTAAAAGCAGAGATTGATATTATTGCTCTTAAACAAAATACACTGGCTATAGTAGAAGTAAAAACTAGAACTACAGACTTTTTTGGAAATCCCGAAGAATTTATTACAAAATCTAAAATTAAATTGTTAATTATGGCTGCGGATGCTTATGTACAAAAAAGAAATTTAGAGGTAGAAGTTCGTTTTGATGTAATTGCCATTGTTAAAAACAATCATCAAACCAATATAAAACACATCAAACAAGCTTTTTTGGCTTTTGAATAATATTTAAGATTCTAACCAATTTTTAAAATCTTTTACTCGTTCTCTTGCCACAATAACCTCATTTGTATTATATGTGTTTAATTTAACCTGCAAACGAGAGTTACTATAATTTAATAAATCTTTTATAGCATTGATATTAATATAAAACTTGCGATTAATTCTATAAAACATTTGAGGCTCTAAAACCTCTTCTAATTTTTCTAGAGTACTTTCTAATAAATAATTTCTGCCATCTGTAGTATATAAATATGTTCCTTTGTTTTCACTATAAAAACATTCAATTTCATCAATATTAATAAGTTTTATATGTGCTCCTACTTTTACAGAAAAACGTTTTTTATATTCCCTGTCTATAGGGTTTACAAGCATTTTTTTAATCTCATCAAAATCTAAAGTAACTGCTTTTTTAGAAGGAATTCTCTCCTTGTATTTTTGTACTGCATTGGTTAACTCTTCTTCATCAATAGGTTTTAATAAATAGTCTATACTATTTAATTTAAAAGCTTGTAACGCATATTCATCATAGGCAGTAGTAAAAATTACTGCACTTTTAATGTTAACTTCTTCAAAAATTTCAAAAGAGAGTCCATCACTTAACTGAATGTCTAAAAAAATTAATTCAGGATGTTCATTGTTTTTAAACCAATCAATAGCAGTTTCTACAGAATGCAATAACGTTTGTACTTCTAAATGTAAACTTGTTAACAAACGTTGTAAATAACGGGCTGATGGTTTTTCATCTTCTATAATAATAACATTCATGTACGGTTATTTTTACGTTCTTTTTCTATAAACTCTTGAATTTTTCTCTCTTCCCAACTTTTAGAAAATATAAGATTTTTTCCAAATACTGATAAGGCATGCACTCCAAGTCCTATTCCCCAAAAAACAGCTGTAGAATAAGTGTTAAATTCCCAAATATTATAATGTGGTTTGTTTACAACTGCGCTACTAATTAAAATAAAAGCATTTACTACTAAATACCAAAACAAGTGCCTATAAAATCCTTTTAAAGACTTTACTCTTTTTTCTGCCAACTCATAGGCTTTTTTCTGTTCCGTTGTAAAATTGTTACTATTTGGATGGTTGTATGTTTTCATAACTTTAATTTATTTCCATTTTTTATTTTCTTCACTACGCATAAATTCTTCCATTTTGCGCTGTTCCCAATCGGTTCCTAAAACACCTTTGTTTACAAAGGTTTTGTATGCCTGAAAAGCAAGTCCTAACCCCCACCCAAACATTGGAAACCAAAACCATTGAATTCCCCACAAAACTTTGTAATTAATATAAATTAGAAAAGGAATTACTAGTATATAAGATACTAAATTGTAATAAAATCCTTTTAAATTTTCTACATACTCTTTAGCTTTAACGTAGCTATTGTCGTCTATTTCTGTTGTTCTCATAATGGATATTTGTTTGGTTAACATAGGTATTAATACAGCAAAATGATCTGTTGTTTTATTTATTTGTACCTGTCTGTTTGTTAATAATTTATATCGTTCTAAAATATTATTCAACCCTACTCCGCTACTTTTCTTTACAATTTGTTTTTCTTGTAAATTATTTTCTACTACTAAAAAACCATCTTCTTCGTAAATAGTAATATGCAAAGGTTTTGTTGCAGTTACTACGTTATGTTTTACAGCATTTTCTAAAAGTAATTGTAAAGAAAGCGGAACTACTTTACTTTCTGGATTACTCGCTTTTTCTGGAATGGTAAAAACAATACTATCTTCAAATCTCATTTTTAAGAGAGACATATAGGTTTTTGCAAACGCTAGTTCTTCATCAACCAAAATCAGTTCTTTGTTTTTTTGTTCTAAAACATATCTATAAACTTTAGATAATGAAGTGGTAAATTTCTGAGCATTTTTAGGATTTTCTTCAATTAAGCTTGTTAATACATTTAGGCTATTAAAAAGAAAATGTGGATCTAATTGATTTTTTAAAGCATTAAATTTAGCGCTGGCTGTACCTGCAATTACTTTTTGTTCTTTAATTCTATTTTGCTGATACTTGTTATAGAAATATATAAAGTGAAAGACAATTACAATGGTTAAGGAAATCCACAAGCCAAATTGATAATTACTAAAAGTTTCTTTGCTTATAAAAAACTGAAAAGTTTCTCCTTTGTAGAAAACTGCTAAAAAAGATCTGATTAAAAACAAACCAGCAAAAGAAATAATTATAGATCCTAAAAAGCCTATTAAAATTCTTTTTACAAATGATTTCTTTGTCCAATTTAGTTCATTTAAATAATCAAAAAAAGACAAATTAAGATATCCCAAAACAAGAGAATACAATTGATATTGTAAAAAATTATTGAATACTTGTGTAATTGTATTAAACGGAAATCCGGTAAACAATACGTTTCCTACAACAAAAACAGCACACCCTATAACAAATGATATAAATATGTTTTTAACTGATTTTTTCATAGTTTTTATTTGTTGTTATTAATATTGATGAAGATACAACCTTGATTTAAAGTAATTAAATCTTCTATCTTATTGATGAAACAAATATCTAATACAAAAACCTATTTAAAAAAAAGGGTTTACCCAACTGTTAATTTTTTAGGATGAATTGTTTTTTATTTACGTAAAAAAAACAAGCCTCCATTTTAGTTAAAAATGGAGGCTTGTTTATATTTTTTAAACTGTTTTACTATTCTAAAATATCTTTTAACACCTTAAAACTATTAGGTTTGGCTATAATACGTTTGTTTTTATTTAGTATAAAATATGAGGGAGTAGCGTTTACATCATAAGCAATGGCCTCGTTGCTATTCCATTTTCCAAGCGCTAGTACATTCTTCCAGTCCTTCATATGTTCCTCAACAACCTCTTGCCATTTTTCTTTAGTTTCTGTTTCTTCTAAACCTATGGCTATTACAGTAACATCATTTTTAAGGTTTAAAATTTCTTTAACCTTTGGTAGTTCTACCGAACAATGAGAACAAGTACTGCTCCAAAATAGGATTAAATACGTATTAGATCCTTTTAAAGAATATAGACTCTCTGTTTCTGAAATTTTAATATTTGGAGCTATGGTTCCTATTAAAGTTCTGGCTTTGTTGTCGGTTTCTTCAAGTAGTTTTTTATTCTGAACCTCCTGTGGTAACTCTTTATATATATTAACTACGGCAGTTAATACATTATTATTTTCTTGTTTAACAAACTCTGGAATAAAATAACGTAAAACCTCTTCTTTAAAAACATTATTAGTTGTTTTGGCTAAAATCTCTTTTATAGCCTTAATATAAAGTTCATTTTGTTGTATTACATCATCTGTTTGATGTAAATAAAAAACATAATCTTTTAATCTACTTTTAATAAACATAGAATTTCTAAGGGTTTCATCTTGAAAATCTATATAATCAAAAAAGTGATCTATAATGTTTTCTAAATATTCTCCCGGTAACGTAAAAGGTAAAGGAGCATTATATCTTTTTGTAGCTTTAATAATCCCCAAACAGTAATCATCTTTAGCTAAGTTTTCGTAATACTGTTGTGCTCCATCAATTTTTAACTTAATGTCTTGATATTTTGACACATTAGTTATTGGCTTGCTAAAGTAGGCTAGCTGAACAGAATCTAACTTATATTGTAACGTGCTAATATTATAGTTATATGCTTGCAACAATTGGTTTTCTCTAGATTCTAAAAAAGCTACAGATGGTTGCCCCTTTTTACTATCCACACTAAATTTTACATTTTCATTATTGTAAATAAAATCAACATAACCTGTTTTAATATTTTGATACAATGCTCTGTAATTCCCAGCTGGCAAACTATCCATAGAAAAAGAAAACTGCTTGTTTATTACATCAGCATATTTTATGTAATCTGTTTCGCCTTTTACAATTCTATACAAAGCAATATCTTGTACAGAGTTTGAGTCTGTAAAACTTCCACTAACAGTATATTGAGCATTTACAATGTATGTTGTTATAAGAATTAAAAATGTAAGTAAGTTTTTCATAGCATGTATATTACAAAAAATATTCCAAAACTATTCGTCAAAATAACGTACAATAGCTTCTTTCATTAACAATGTTTGTTCTCCTGGTTTTAAATTAGGTAAACTTTCTAAAGCATTATAGTGTGGCCATCCATCATCATCAAAATAATCAAATTCATAATAACCATAAGGCTCTAACAGTCTACAAATAGCTATATGCATTAAGTTTAATTTTTCATCTTTTTTAAAAACTTTATATCCCTGTCCTAATTCTTGAACCCCAATTAAATATAAAATAGCATCAACATCTAAAGTATCTCCATCGGCAAACTTATCAGATAAATCTTTTACCACTTCATGCCAACGCAATTTTAATTGCTCATCATTTACCATCTTTACTTTTTTTAACAAATATAAGAAGTCCCAAAGGCTAAAACGATAAAACTGTATCTTTGATTCAAATTTATTCCATGGAAGTTATTGATATTATTATTGCAGTCATTTTACTGTTTGGTTTTATAAAAGGTTTAATAAAAGGTCTTTTTGTAGAAATTGCATCATTAATAGCATTAATTGCAGGTATTTATGGAGCCATTCATTTTTCTTTTTATGCCAAAGATATTTTAATTAAATATGTTGATTGGGAGCCAAAATACATATCCTTAACTGCTTTTGCCATTACTTTTATTGTTATTGTAGTGTTAATTTCTGTGGCAGGAAAACTATTAACCAAAATAGCATCATTAGCTGCTTTGGGGTTGATTAATAAAATTTTGGGAGGCGTTTTTGGTTTCTTAAAATTAGCTTTAATTATGAGTATTTTACTCGGTTGGTTTGAAAAAATTAATGTAATGATTCCTTTTGTAGGAGAAAAAGAGATTGAAAATTCTGTGCTTTACAAACCAACTAAAAATTTAGCTTCTGCTATTTTTCCTGTTTTATTAGATACTTTTGACGATTTTAAAGAAAAAGAAAATGATGATGACAAAAAAATCTATTAGTATTTTAGGTTGTGGATGGCTGGGTTTGCCTTTAGCAGAAGCCTTAGTAAACGATGGATTTACCGTAAAAGGAAGCACCACTACTACTGATAAATGTGAAACTTTATTGACTAAAAATATTCAACCTTATGTGTTGAGTATTGATGAAGAAATTGATGGAAATTTAGATCATTTTTTACAATCCGAAATACTTTTTATCAACGTTCCGTTTAGAAAACAAAAGCCGTTTTTAAATAGCTATAAAACTTTGGTAAAAGCCATAGAAAAATCACCCATTAAACACGTTGTTTTTATTAGTTCTACCGCTGTATATGCTGATGTTGATGGAGAGGTTACAGAGGAAGAAAACTTTAAAGTAAATCCTGCAAAAAAAGACTTATTACTTTTTGAAGATTTGTTTAAAAACAACAAAAATTTTAACACCACCATTATCCGTTTTGCTGGGTTAATTGGTGGAACACGTAATCCTGGAAACTTTTTTAAAGAAGATAAAATTGTGCAAAATGCATTGGCTCCAGTAAATTTAATTCATTTAGAAGATTGTATAGAAATTGTAAAAACCATTATTCATCAACAAAAATGGAACACAACTTACAATGCAACTGCCACTACACACCCAACAAAAGCAGTTTATTATAAATTAGCGACTGAACAATTATCTAAAAAACCCGCTGAATTTATTGAAGAGTTAAGCAGTTTTAAAATAATTTCTAATCAAAAATTAATAGATGAATTAAACTATACATTCATCTACCCTGATTTAATAGAAGCATTAAAGGTTTTTAAAAATTAGGCTATTTCTATAGAAATACTAAAAATTTATCTGGTTATACAAAAATAGATGTAAACCCTTTAAAAAGAGCCTACATCTATTTTACTAATCTAGAATAAACTTCTACTTTATTTTACAATCAATTTACTTGTATTTCCTTCAATTTGTACAAAATAAACACCTGGTAATAAATGATGATTAACACTAATAGTCTTGTTAACTATTTTTGCATTTTTATTTAATACAAGACTACCTATTACATTGTAAACTTTTACAACTGCCTCACTTTTAGAGTATTTATTATTTAAGCTAATATTAAATATGTTCTCTGTTGAAGGGTTAGGATAAACTTTAAATACAGAATTTAGCAACCCGCCTTTTAATGACATTGAAGCATCATCATCTGTATCTTTATAAGCTTCAATATCTGCTACAGTTGTAAAACTAGCAACCCAATCTACTGTATAATTTGTTGGAACAGTAGCATCAGCTATTGTAAAGTTAATTTTATTGACTTCAATATCTCCAGTAGTATAATTTGTATCAGGAGTAACATCAAAATAATAAATATTATCTCCTGAAGTAGTAACAACAGAACCCGCAGGAGTATATCTACCTCCTCCTCTATTTATCCAAGCACCCGCTGTTAAATTATATAATTCTAATTTTAAAACTCCTGTTGAAGGTTTATCTCCAATAAATTTAATAGCAATAAGTTTATCTGCCTCCTTATTAATTGTATAATTAGTACCTGCAAGAAAATTTAGATCTGCACGGTATTTACCTGAAGTTCCTTGATCCCCCATAGTTACATCTAAAAGTCCACCTGAAATGTTACTTGTTCCGTTTGGATTATCGTTTACAGACCAATCTCCCACAACCATAAAAGGTTCATTAATACCTTCCTGAGCATATACTATTTTACCAAAAAACAAAAAACTTAGTATTGTTAAATAATGTAATCTTTTCTTCATATCTATATTTTTAAATTTATTATATCATCAAAAATATTTATTGATATAGATAAAATCTATAAAATTACATCCATTTTATTAAAATTATCATTCATTTTAACCATATTACAATATGTTAGAACAATAACCTTTATTAAAACACTTCATTTAATATTTCTTGTAATGTTGGATAAGAAAACTTAAATCCTGTTGATTTTATTTTACCATTATCAACAGCACTTCCTTTTAATAGTATTGTTGCCATTTCTCCAAAAATTAATTTTAACATAAAAGCAGGAACTTTTGGCATAAAAAGAGGCTTGTTTAACACACTTGCTATTTTTTTTGTTACTTCTTTGTTTGTATTGTTAACTGCAACAGCATTATAGCTTCCTTGTAATTCTGTATTGTTAAGAATGTATACATACATATTACACAAATCTTTTAAATGAATAATTGACATGATTTGTTCCCCAGAACCAATAGCAGAACCAAAACCTAATTTTATAGGTAAAGACATTTTTTGTAATGCAGAATTATGACTTGCAAACACCACTCCTGTTCGTAAACAAACAGTTCTAATTCCCAACTTAGTAAACTGATTTGCAGCAGCCTCCCATTGTTCACATACTCTTGCCAAAAAGTCATTTCCAAAAGAATCTGTTTCTTGATAACATTTATCGGTAGTTTCTAATCCATAACAATCTGCTCCAGATGCAGATATAAATGTTTTAACACTATGCTTATTTTCTTTTAATGTTTTAAACAATAAATTGGCTGTTTTTACCCTACTATCAATAATAATTTGTTTTTGTTTTGTGGTCCATCTATTTTCACCAATATTAGCACCAGCTAAGTGAATAATATGATCTGCACTACATACAGCATCAACATCAATTTTATTATTATCTACCTCCCAAAAGGCATATGTTAAGCCTTTTGTAGATGATTTTTTTTTATTTCTAGACAAAATTACTACCTCATCACCATTTTTTAAAAAGACATTTTGCAAATGTTTTCCTACCAAACCAGTTCCTCCAGAAATTAACACTTTCATATATACATTTGTTTAATAATGATAAAGCTACTAAAAAACTAGCCCTTTTTTAAGGGTATAACACAAGTAATTGCTCTTAAAAATAATTATATTTGAGAATATTAAATTAAAAAAACTAATTACTATGGATGTAAACAACATTTGGGAAACAGTAACTACAAAAGGTTCTGAATACGTAACTGCTTATGGATTAAAATTAATTTCTGCAATTGTTATATGGATTATAGGAGCATTTATAATTAAAAAATTAAATAATGCTTTTGCTAAAGCATTAGAAAAAAGTAAAACAGACGATTCTTTAAGACCTTTCTTAAAAAGCATGTTAGGTGTACTTTTAAAAATTATTTTAGTTATTACTGTATTGTCTACTTTAGGAATTGAAATGACATCATTTATTGCCATTTTAGGAGCTGCTGGTTTAGCAATTGGTATGGCATTGTCTGGAACTTTACAAAATTTTGCTGGAGGAGTAATGATTTTAATTTTTAAGCCTTATAAAGTAGGCGATTATATTGATGCTCAAGGACATGCTGGAACAGTTAAAGAAATTCAAATTTTTAACACTATTTTAAAAACTCCAGACAACAAAACTATTATTATTCCTAACGGAGGATTGTCTAATTCGTCTATGGTTAACTATTCTACAGAGCCTACAAGACGTGTAGATTTTACTTTTGGAATTGGATATGGTGATAGTATAGAACAAGCTCAAGAAGTTTTATTAAACATCTTAAAAAACGATGCTAGAATTATAAACACTCCTGCTGAGCCTTTTGTACAAGTATCTGCATTGGCTGATAGTTCTGTAAACTTTGCTGTAAGAGTTTGGGTAAATTCTGCTGATTACTGGGGAGTGTTTTTTGACACTAACGCTAAAGTATATAACGAGTTTAATAAAGCGGGTATAAACATTCCTTTTCCTCAAATGGATGTTCATGTACACAAGGATTAATTCTTAATAATACACATAATAAAACCGGCTTATCAGCCGGTTTTTTATTTCTTAATAAATATTTTAATCATCTATTTTTACAGAACCCCAATTTTCACCTGTTTTAATTCGGTGAATTTGCATATCAGACACTCCAAATTGCTTGGCTATTATTTTCAATCTTGTTTTATTCTTTGGGTCTGCTAACTTTCTTTTAATAATTCTTACCCTACCTTCAGTTAACTTAGCATAAGTACGCTTAGGCTTAGATTTTAAATATTCCTCATTTGCATATTGATGCAATTCTTTTTCTCTTTTTGTAGCCCAACGCAAATTGTCTATATGATTGTTGTACTTATCATAATCTAAATGAATTACATAAATATCATCCTCTTTTTTTTCAAGAAAATGTTGTGCCACCAATTTGTGCACATATCTACTCGTTCTTTTTCTGTTAACTTCTTGAATAAGTGGAATGGTAGGATAGCCATTGGTATCGTACAACTTAAATAGCTTTTCTTCTCCATCAACACATTTGATGACACGACCGTAATTAGAAATTTTATACTTTTCAAAGCGTGCAATTACATCATCAAACTCAATATCTTTCCACTCTTCATTTCTAAAACCATTTACCATTTTGCTAGTATTTAATTAAAATTAAAAAACACCCATAATGTTTAAACTTATTAAACATTACAGCTCCTGTAAATAATTCTTAATCATAGCGGTGATTTTACTTAGGGGTGATTAATTACAAATGTAATAATTAAAATTGTATTATAACTTTTTAATATCCTTATTAGGCAACCAACCTATTTGACCATCTGCAATTTTAACTTTGTTCCAATCTCCAACAGCATCCATAACCTGTACTTTGGTTCCTTCATGCAGCATAAAAGTTTCACTAACACTATCTCTTGGAGCATTTTTAACTTCTACTTGATTAGAAAATACAATAGCGTATTTTATACTCTTAGCTCTTTTATATTGATGTGCAGTTACAGTTAAACTACTTAAGCACAAGAAACTTACTATAATTCCTAAAGTAAAATACAGTTTTTTAACACTTGGCACAGTGCTAAAAAAGAAAAACATCCAAATAAGTCCCGCTAATAAAGAACAAGAAACAGCTATAACTGCCCATGTATTGTATGGAAAAATAGCCAGAACAGCATTGTTAAACTTCTCAAAAGTAGATTTAGGAACCGATTTTATATTATCAATAATACTTCTATTAGCATATTCTAAATTTACTTTTATATCATTATTCGTTGGATCTAACATCAATGCTTTTTCATAATAGTAAATAGCATTTGCCATATTATTGCTTTTATAATATGCATTGGCCATATTATAATACAAATCAGCAGACTCAAATCCTTGATTGATTATTTTTTGATATAATTTAACAGCTTCTGAATATTCTTCGGACTGATAGTGTTTATTTCCTTGCTCAAACAATTCTTGTGTTGTTTGTGCACTTATATAACCAACGGTTAATAATAAGATTCCCAATACAAAATTTTTCATAATATCGGTTTTATAAGTTCTTATCTAAATCTGTAATCGCTTTTTTAGCTTTGTCAAAATCTTCTTTCATCTTTTCGTCAGATGATGGAGCGTATCTTGCAAACTCACAAGCACTAAATACTTCTATAAATTGCGATATGGCTTGGGCAGAAACTCCTTTTTTAGTCAACATTTCTGCAATACTATCTTTACTAATATCTGTAGTTTCTACCTGTAACTTGGCTTTTAAATAATTGTGTAAAGCTTTTTCTAAAGAACTGTAAAATGTGGTTTTGTTCCCTAATTCTTTTTTAGCACTTGCCAAATATTTTCTAGTCAACTTATCTGCTTTTTTAAGTTTGTTACGACTAATATCTCTACTTAACTCTCTTTGCTTTTTTGATGCAAAAACCCCTAATGGCAATATAACCAATGGCATTAATAACAAAATATAAAACAACTTGGTTTGGTAAAAATCTGTTTTTTCTATTAACGCTAATTCAGTTGATGTGTGTATGTACCTAAAATCGTTTCCTGTAGTTCTTACATTTTGTTTTAGTGCAGCGTTGCTATAATCTGCTCCTGTACTTGTTGCCAATTCTTTTCCTTCGGTAACATCTAATACAATTTCATCAGATTTAATGGTGTAATATTTTTCTTCTGATGGATTGAAATAACTAAAAGAAGTTGATGGCACTTTAAACTTTCCTTTGTATTGAGGAACTACCGTATAGGCGTTTTCTATATTTCCTGTTAATCCAGAAGTAGTTACCGTTACTTGTTCCTTACGCTCAGGATCATATACCTCTAACTCTTTTGGAGTAACAATATTAGGCAATTCAAATAATTTTAAATTTCCTTTTCCAGATACTTTTACTTTTATTTGAGCAGATTCGTTTGCTTTAAACACCGATCTACTAGTATTTACTTCATAAGCATAATTACCAACAGCTCCTGTAAAATCAAGTGGTTTTCCTTCTAGTGGTAAAGATTTTACTTTGATGATTTTTTTATCAGAAACCAATCTTTGATTTACATTTCTTGTAATCATATTCCCAAAAAAATCTCCTCTTCCTGTTGGCACACCTACAATTAAATCGGCAGACATTGGGTTTACCGTTAACTCTCCATTTCTTTGCGGAATTAAAACTACTTTGTGTAAAACAGCATATTTCCACATTTCTCCTTTGTATTTTCCATCTTTAAATTGCGGATTTTTATTGTCTAAAACCTGACTCCAAAAACCTTCGTAATTTGGTGGTGTATCAACATCAAAACTATTGATGGCTAATTGATTTACATACAATCTATATTCTGCATAAATAGGCTCTCCCACATATGGATTTTCATCAGAAATGGTTACCACCATTTTGATGTTTTGACTTGCTATATAATTAGGATCGTTAGGGTCTTTTGGTAAATCTACGGCATCAACTACTTTAACTGTAATGGCATTAGATTTTATTGTTTTTCCTTGATAATCTATACTAGCAGGCTCTAAAGTAAACGTTCCTTTTCCTATTGGTTCTAAAATATAAGTATAGGTTTTAGAAAACGTACTTGTTGCTTTTCCATTAACAATAGAGTAAGAGTTACTAACCGATTGACTTGGTCCTTGAACTACTTTAAAATTTTTAAAATTAGGCAGTTTAAAGTTGTCTGCTTCTTGATTGTTAATATTATACTCTAATCTAAATCTTTGGTTTTCTCCAAGTGTTTTTTTGCTTGTCCTTGCTGTTAATTCAACCTGACTAAAACCAAATGTTGTTACAAAAAAAGTAAAAAGTAAAAAGTAAAAAGGGTTGAGATTATTAGATGTTAAACCTTGTAATTGGTACTGTATACTTTTTACTATTAACTCTTTTAATCCCATACTTTGTACTTGGTACTTTGTACTTGATACTCTCAAACTACCAATCCTTTTCATTATTGTTCTCTTTTGCATTTACCTTTTGAGCATTCACTTTTTTCTGAGTTTTTTGCTCTTCATTATTCATAGACTCTAACAATTGCTGAATTTGTTCGGGTGATAATTTAGATTCTTTAGGTTGAGCAGGTTGTTCCTTTTTATCATCTCCCTTGTCACCTTTATCATCTTTATTTTCAGAATTGTCACCCTCTTTATTTTTATCGTCTTTCTTGTCCTTATCTCCTTTATCGTCCTTTTTATCCTGATCTTTATCGTCTCCCTTATTATCTTTATTCTGATCGTCTTTGTTATCTCCTTTATTTTTGTTTTTATCGTCTTTATTATCCTTGTTTTTGTCCTTGTTATCTTTATTATCTTTATTCTGTTGATCTTGTTTTTGCTTTTCTTTTTTAGCGGCAACAAACTTTTCTCTAAGAATATCATCACTAGGATTTTTTAACAAGGCTTGTTTATAGGCTTCTAAAGCTTTTTCTAAGTCATTTTGTTTTTTAAAAGTATCTCCTATCAATTCACTGGTTTTGGCTTTATCTTCTTTTGTTTTAGCCAATTTATTTGCTAATTGATATTGCTCTCCTGCTTCTTTATACTTTTCTTGTTGAAAAAAAGCATTTCCTAAATTATAAGCTCCTTTGTAATAAGTACCATCTTCTGCCATACTTTTTTGATATGCTATAGCAGCATCTTCTAATCTATTGGTTCTATAATACTTATTTCCGTCTCTTAATTGTTTTTTAGCCTCGTATAACTTTTCTTTAGGAAGACCTGATTCTTCTTGTGCAAAAGAAGAAAAGGTGCTGATCGCTAAAAATAACATCCATAACTTTTTCATCTTATTCCTTATTTTCATTAAACAAGTTTACACTCTTTACCCATTTTGTTTTCTTTTCGAACACAAACATATCTAAAACCAACCAAAATATTCCCAATCCTATAAACCATTGGAATTGACTTTTATATTCTGAAAATTGTTTAGACTCAAACTCTGTTTTTTTGGCTTTAGACAACACCTCCATAATTTTATTTACAGAAGTAGCCGTTTTATTTCCATCTACATAAAAACCACTTGAAGTAGCCGCAATTTCTTGCAATACTTTTACATGTCTTTGTGTAATGACAACTTCACCATTTTTATCTTTTTTCAATCCTTTTTTGTAACCATCAATCATGTCTGGAATTACTCCACCTTTTTCTGTTCCAATACCAATGGTGATGACTTTTATTCCCTCATCACCTAATTCTTTGGCTTTATCAACTGTATTTTCTTCGTGATCTTCACCATCAGATAAAATGACTAAATATTTATTGGTTTGTTCGTCATTATCATAATAGGTTTTAGCCATGTTTAAAGCTTCGTTAATCGCAGTTCCTTGACTTGAAACCATATCTGGTGAAGCATTTTTTAAGAACAATCTTGCGGCAGACTGATCTGTAGTAATGGGCAATAATGGATAAGCATTTCCTGCATAAATAATAACTCCAACCCTATCTGACCCTAGCTGATCTATGGTTTTTGAAATAATTTGTTTTGCTTTTTCTAATCTGTTTGGAGCAATATCTTCGGACAACATACTTTTAGAAACATCTAAAGCAAAAACAATATCTACCCCTTCTCTCTTAACGGTTTCTAGTTTAGTTCCTATTTTAGGATTAACCAAAGCAATTACCAAAAGTGTAATTCCCAACGCCATAAACAACCACTTAATAGTAGCCTTAAATGTGGAGTAGTCTGGTGCTAATTTTTGAATTAAAGAAACGTTTGCAAATGCTTTTTGTGTTCTTTTTTGCCACCAAAATTTATACAGTAAAATGAATAACAATAAAGGTATTATTGCCAATGCATAAAAATATATAGGTTCTTCTAATCTCTGCATAATTTATGTTTATAAAGTTGTTGATGTTATCAAAAACGCATTAAACAATCTAACGTTTATCTCCATCTCTTAAACCTTCTTTTTATTTAACTTAATGCTTTACGAACTTTTTAACTTGTTACTTTCTAACTTATTTTTATATAAAACTTTTAAACAATGTGTTTTTTAACAAATACTCTATAACTAACAACACTAAAGCAGCAATTACCAAATTTCTGTATAGCTCTTCGTAATTATAATATTTAATATCTTCTATTACTGTTTTTTCTAATTTGTCAATCTCCTCATATATGGTTTTTAACTTATTGTTAGAAGTTGCCCTAAAATATTTTCCTCCTGTTTCTTCACCAATGTAAGTCAGTAATTTTTCATCAATTTCTACTTTCATAGGCTTGTAAATTAGGTTTCCATTGTAATCTTTAGCATAAGGCATTTCTGCCATTCCGTTAGTTCCAAGCCCTATAGTATATACTTTTATTCCCAATCCTTTTGCTAATTCTGTAGCCAACTTAGGATCTACTGAACCTGCTGTGTTTACCCCATCGGTAAGTAAAATAATCACTTTACTTTTGGCTGTACTTTCTTTTAGTCTATTTACGGCAGAACCCAATCCCATTCCAATAGCAGTTCCGTCTTGAATACCTCCGTAATCTATACTAGAAATGGTTCTTTTTACTATAGATTTATCTGTGGTAATTGGTGTTTTGGTATAACTTTCTCCGGCATATAAAACCACACCAATTCTATCGTTAGGACGTTTGTCTACAAAATCTTCTGCCACTTCTTTTAAAGCTTCTAATCTATTTGGTTTTAAATCTCTAGCCAACATAGATCCAGAAACGTCAATAGCCATTACAATATCAATCCCTCTATTTTTTTTGCTTTTTGTAGTAACTCCAACATTTCTTGGTCTTGCCAAAGCCACAATTAACAAAGCAATAGCCAACAATCTAAACAACCATAATGCTCTGTATAT